>PXCO01000296.1 GCA_003565295.1 Cyclobacteriaceae bacterium | reverse complement strand
GCCACGGATGCACAGATTGGGTTTGAGGATTGCCACGGATGCACAGATGGGGGTTTGAGGATTGCCACAGATGCACAGATGGGGGTTTTTAGGATTGCCACGGATGCACAGATGGGGGTTTGAGGGATTTCCACGGATGCACAGAAAGGCGCCTGAGGAATTGCCACAGATGCACAGATGGGTTTTACAGTTGAATCATTGTTAAGAAATATCTGTGCATCTGTGGCTAAATAAATTTACCTTCCGGTTTCTTGAATCAGCAAAAGTTGAAATCAGGGTAATTTACCTCTATAAAGCATCTGATAATCTTAAACTTAAGGCTTTTTAAGTCCTGTTAAGTCCTGCTTAAGAATTGGCCCGTTAGCCAATCAAAAATCATAAAACCCAAAATATTCCCTGGCATTGTTGTAGCAGATGTCCTCTACCATCTGTCCCAGCCAATCCTCATCTGCGGGAAGCTCCCCGTTCACCACATCCTGGCCGATTAGGTTACAGAGTATACGGCGGAAATATTCATGTCTTGGGAAAGAAAGGAAACTGCGGGAATCGGTAAGCATACCTACAAAGCAACTCAGAATCCCCATATTTGAAAGGGCGTTTATCTGTTTTTCCATACCATCCTTTTGGTCCAAATACCACCACCCGGAGCCGAATTGCACTTTGCCTTTTACTGAACCATCGTTGAAGTTGCCGACCATGGATGCCATGACTTCATTGTCAGAAGGGTTAAGGTTATACAGGATGGTTTTGCATAGTTGGTCGGAGCTGTCCAGGTTATTGAGGAATTTGGCCAAGGCGACGCTTTGGGAAAAATCCCCAATGGAATCAAACCCGGTATCCGGGCCTAACACCCTTAACATCCTTTCATTGGTGTTTCTCAATGCCCCCAGATGATACTGCTGGGTCCAGCCTTTGGCATGATACATCTTACTAAGGGCGGTAAGGGTTTCAAATTTAAAATAATTGACTTCCTCCTGGCTTAACTTCTGTCCATTCTTCAGGCTGCTGAAGAGTTTTTCTATGTCGAAGGTGCCTTTTTCAAAATAATAGAGTTGTTCCAAACCATGGTCGGAGAGTCTTCCCCCGTTTTCATGGAAAAAGGAAATCCTGTTTTCCAGGGCATTAAGCAGGTCAGCATACTTTTGTATGCTAATGCTGCTTTTCTGCTCTAATTTAGCTAAGTAGGCAAGGTAATCAGATGGATTTTCCACGGCATAGGCCTTATCCGGTCTAAAGGCGGGAAGTAACCTCAAGTCCAGGTCTTTGGCTTTGCGGTGAAAGCCCAGGTCATCTATGGGGTCGTCGGTGGTGCAGACCACCTCCACGTTCATTCGGTTCAGGAGCCCCCTGGTGCTGTGGGAAGTTTGTTGCAGAAGGGAGGTGGCTTCTTCGTAAATATCACCTCCCGAGTCTCCCGTGAGAAGCTGATCGATGTCAAAATACCTTGACAACTCCAGGTGGGTCCAATGGTACAATGGGTTTCTCATGGTATAGGGAACGGATTCGGCCCATTTTTGGAATTTTTCGTTGTCACTGGCATCCCCGGTGATAAATCTTTCATTTACTCCAAGTGTCCTCATGGCACGCCACTTATAATGGTCGCCGGCCAGCCAAATTTGGGATAGGTTGTCGAACTGTCGGTTCACGGCGATATCCTCTGGGGATAAGTGACAGTGATAATCTATGATCGGCATTTTTTTGGCGTGGTCATGGTAGAGTTTTTTAGCAAACTCACTCTTCAGGAGAAAATCATCGGTCAAAAAAGTCTGTGTTGTAGGCTTAAGTGTGTTTTCCATGCTGTTATTTATTTAATCGTCCTAATATTAAAGATTTATTGCGGCAATTGCCAATTTATACGCAATCGATTGCACACCCGATATTAAAAAACTGCTTTTTATGGATTTTAGGGGGGTAGGTTAGGCAATTAAAAGGCAATTGCTAACTTAGTGATCATTAACCACCTGGTAGTATGAAAACATCAAGAAGAAAATTTTTGGGCGCCACCACTCTTGCTTTAATGGGGGCACCACTTTTGGAGGCTTTTCCCAGCCCTGTTCCTGCCTCTTCCATGAATAACCTTAAGTTAAGTCTTAACGCCTATTCCTTTAATAGCCAATTGATGAAAGGGGAGATGAGTCTTGAGCAGTTGTTTGACTACTGTGCCGAACAGGGGTTTAGGGGGGTGGACCTTACTGCCTATTACCTGGAGGGATACCCGGAAGTTCCAAGTGTTGAATATTTATTCAATGTAAAACGACAGGCGCTTAAACGAGGTTTGCATATAAGTGGGACCGGGGTGAGAAATGATTTCACTTTAGAGGATGAAGGAAAGCGTTTTGCAGAAAAGGAAAGGGTGAAGAACTGGGTAAAGGCGGCCGCAAATTTGGGGGCACCCATACTGAGGGTCTTTTCTGGACTTCAAAAGGTGAAAGATGGGGATTGGGAAAAGGTGGCCAACCGAATGGTGAAAGACTTAAGGGAATGCGTGGAGTTCGGTGCTGCACATGGGGTGGTGGTGGCCATGCAAAACCATGATGACTTTATCCAAACCGCCGATCAGGTAAATTATTTGTCACAAGCAGTGGACTCTCCTTGGTACGGCTTGGTGCTAGATATCGGTAGTTATGCGGTACATGAGCCTTATGATGAAATCAAAAAAAACCTACCCTTGGCAGTAAGCTGGCAAATCAAAGAATTGGTCAATCATTATGGGCAGTCCAAACCTGTGGACCTGAGAAGGTTATTTGACCTAATCGCTAGAAGTGACTACCATGGTTACCTCCCCATAGAGACCCTGGGTCCAGGTGACCCTAAGGAGAAAGTGAGAAAATTTCTAGGGGAAGTAAGGGAAGCCATGCTACAGAGTGGCCTACGTGCGGGTTAAAAAAAAGCCGAGGCCAAAAATGCCCCGGCTTGTTATTGGTTTGGCGGTTTATAATTCTTTGATCTTGATGCTTCGGAAATGTACCTCATCTCCATGATCCTGAAGTAGGATATGGCCTTCTTCAGCTTCTCCAAAATTTTCCCATATTTTATATTTGCTGTCTGCCACAAGTTTACGGTACTCTTCGGAACCTCTTTCATACTCCAGTACTTTCAGCCCATTGAGATAATGTTCCACCTTGTTGTTGGGATGTACCACTATCCTTCCCTTGTTCCATTCTCCAATGGGGCGTACAAACCTATCTTGTTTCTCTGCGGGGATCAGGTCATAAAGAGAGGCCAGTGTCCTGTTGCCATCCTTGCCCTGTTTGGCGTCGGGATGTTTTTCATCATCCAAAACCTGGTATTCCAATCCTATCGCCGAACCCCTGGTTCCTTCATTTAGGGTCACAAAGTACTTCACTCCACTGTTGGCGCCCTCGGTAAGTTTAAAGTCAAAGGCCAGGTCGAATGCGCTGAACTTTTCCTCAGTCACTATATCCCCTGCATTGGTGGACTCACCCCCACCGGAAGCCTCAATGGTTAACACCCCGTCTTTTATGGTCCATCCTTTTTCTGGAAAACCTTCTCTTCTGGCACTTTTCCAGCCCTCGTTGCTTTTGCCATCAAACAGCAGTCTCCATCCCCTTTCTTTTTCATGCTCAGTAAGGTGATTGGGAACAGTGCTGACCACAAATAAATCAGAGTCAAAGGGCTTGGGGTTAAAATCCTCGGTTTTGATACGGATGTTCCTGAAGAAAGTACGTCTTCCCGCATCCTTTTCATCACGTATGCTATGCACTTGTAGTCCGATAAAACCGCTTTTGTCCATTTCGTCTACCAAGTAGGCTACTTCCTGCCCATTGATCCAAGTTTTAAGTTTGTTGCCGATGAATTCAATCCTGTACTGATTGTATTCCCCCAGCTTAAAGGCACTTCTCGCCTCAGGGTTTAAGGTGAGCGGGTAGAGCCAACCTCTTCTAGCCTCGTCGTATATCCCCCCGGACCAGGCCCTTTCTTTAGGGTCTGTTTCCACTTGATATCCGAAAACCCTGCCTTGACCATCCCTGGCCTCAGGGTCATGTTGGCCCCTGACCATAACCCCAGAATTGCTGGACTCATGTTCCACCTTGATTTCCAGTTCAAGTATAAAGTCTTCATAGTGCTGATCGGTGACCAAAAAAGTGTTGGGGGTATTTGCCACGGCAGTCCCCACTATGGCACCGTCTTCCACCGAAAACTCAGCTTCTCCGTCCAGTCTGGACCACCCGTTCAGGGTACGTCCGTCAAATAAATTGGTCCATCCTTCCTTCGTTTCCACAGCCGGCCCACAAGCCACGCTGCAAATCACCAGTCCGGTGATTAAGGCAAGAAAATTTCGTCTCATAGTTGTTTGGATTTTTGCTTTCGTTCAATAGTTGAGCCTGCAATATAAGGAAATTTTTAGGCAACCGATTGCACACAGCTCTATTTAATCGGCAAGAGCTGCTATTGCAGCATCAATTTATAATTTTCACATGCTTTCCAACAATAGTTTTTTCGTGGCTTTTATAGCTTCTTCGGCATCCATTTTCTTACCGTAACCGCCTCCCCACTCAATGCCAACATAACCTTCAAAATCAAAGGCCTCCACAATTTGCATCATCCTCCCGAAATCAATGGTGGTGTCCTGACCATTGGGGCCAAAACCCATGGATTTGGCACTTACCCCTTTGGCATAGGGCATTAGTTCGGCAACGCCAATATAAGGATCGTAAAATACCCCGGTTTCCAGGTTGATCCTGAAATTACCGAAATCAGGAAGGGTGCCGCAATGAGGATGGTCCACTTTCCGCATTACATCAGCCAACCAACGGCCGTTGGAAGATAAACCTCCATGGTTTTCCACCATTATACTAATGTCATTTTTTGCACCGTAATCCACCAATTTGGCAAGTCCATCCGAAAAATAACCCAGTGCATCCTGATACCCCGCGTCTCCATAGCCAGATGCATTCACCCTGATCGCATGGCAGCCCAAAAACTTGGCCGCATCCACCCATTTATGGTGATTGTTGGCCGCCTGGGTGCGTTTGTTGCTTTCAGGGTGAGCCAAAGCACCATCATCGCCCCACATGTCCACCATGATCATCACGTTGGCTACGCCGTGATCCTCACTTCTTTGTTTCAATTCCTTAAGGTATTGTTGATCGGTTTCTTTTCCTTTAAAGAAACGCGACACATATTCCACGGCATGGATGTCGAACACTTTTTTGGTCGTTTCAGGGAATTCCAGGTTGGAGATTTTTTCACTGTTTAACCAGTCCCTAAGGGACCATTCTGCCAGTGAAATGGTATAGGGGCTGTTTTTCCTGTTTTTGGGCTTTGCTGGGGCGGCACTTGCCCCAATCCCGGGCAGGACAGCCAAACCTAAGCCTGCTGCCAGGGATTCTTTGAAGAATTTCCGTCTTTGGGTCATTTTTTGATTGTTTTGTAAATGCTATACTTTTTTTTCCCCATTCCTGGGAAGGAAAGTTGTTTTTTGGGTAAACATACTTAGGATAGACAGGCTTTGCAAGGAAAAACAAAGGTATTCCACTAAGTGCCCTACCGGGTAAATCAGGATTTTTTTATTATCTTCAACGTTTAACCGATTTTTATATGCAGGCCATCACCCCCTCTTTCATCGTTTACAAATCTTCTGCTGGATCAGGGAAAACCTATACCCTTACCATGGAGTACCTGAAATTGGCATTGGTACATCCTGGGGCATTCCGACAAATTCTAGCGGTAACCTTTACCAATAAGGCTACCACCGAGATGAAGGAACGTATTCTTAAAGAGCTTAGAAGGATGACCAAATCGATAAATCCGGAGGAAAAAATGGATGCTGAGATTCTGGGCTTCTTGCAGGTGGACGAGTTGGAGTTGAAGAAAATGGCCAAGTCCACGCTTACTTCCATGCTTCATGACTATGCCGCGTTTTCGGTGAGTACCATAGACAGTTTTTTTCAAAAAGTGATAAGGGCATTTGCCAGAGAGATAGATCTTCAGGCCAAGTTTGAGGTGGAAATGGACCAGGAAGGGGTGATGAACAGGATGGTGGACAGGCTACTGGAACAGGTCACAGCAGACGAGCATTTACACCGTTGGTTGGTCAATTATGCTGTGGAGCGCATCCGGGAGGGAAAAACCTGGGACATTCGAATGGCTATATCAGAGTTGGGCAGGGAACTTTTCAGGGAATCTTTTAAAACCCATAAGCTTGAAATCAAGCAGTTTCTCAATGACAAGGAAAACCTGCATAGGCTCACCGAATATATTTCCAAGCAAAGAAAAGCACTATTGGCACAAGCTCAACTTATTAAATCCAAGGCCAATGAAATAAGGGTCAGGCATGGGCTGGAATGGACTGATTTTAAGGGGGGTAAAAATGGCTTTGCAAGAAAGTTTGACGAACTGGGCAACAACAGAAACCTCCTTCCGGATCTCACCGATAAGCAAAAGGAGGACAAAGATGACCTTGATTTTTGGTTGGCCAAAACCTCTGCCAAAAGGGAACAGGTTCAAGCTGCCTTCGAGGAGGGCTTGGGAGTACTCTGGAACCAAATGCTTACCCTTTACAAACCCCATTATACGGTTGAGGCCATTCGGAAGAATTTGTACGTGTATGGGGTATTCAAGCAGTTGATCGAGGCTCTGGATACCATCAAGGAGGAAGAAAACATTATGCTCATTTCAGATGCCAATGACTTCCTAAAATCCATAACGGCAAATAACGAGGCCCCTTTTATTTATGAAAAGGTGGGAAACAGGTACCACCATTACCTTATAGACGAATTTCAAGATACCTCAGGCTTTCAGTGGGAGAGTTTTAGGCCACTGTTGGTGAATGCCCTTGCGCAGGGGAAAACCAATTTGTTGGTAGGTGATGTAAAGCAATCCATCTACAGATGGAGGGGAGGGGAATTGCGCCTGCTGTTGGACCAGGTAGAGCAGGAGGTGGGGCATTTCGGGATGGCCATCAACCAATTGGACACTAATTTTAGAAGTTTAGCCAATATTGTAAACTTCAATAATGCCCTTTTTGAAAGATTGTCCAGACAAATGGCCCAGCATTTAGAGGATGAATTAAACAGTGGGGGGATTTTGGAACAAGCCTATGAAGAGGTGGCACAAAAGGTTTCTCCCCAAAAGGAAAACCTGACCTTCAAGGGTAAAGTCAGGTTGGAGTTTTTGGAAAATGAAGAAAATGAGGAATCCCTTAATGAAATGATACTGAAGCGGCTTCCAGAAATGGTGATGTACCTTCAGGCACTAGGATATAGGCCAAAAGATATTGCCTTTCTGGTGAGGAAAAACGCCGAGGGCCAGAAAATTGCAGAAAGCCTCCTGCAATATGGGCTTGCACATCCGGAAAGTCCCTATTCCTTTGATGTGCTGTCTGAGGAGGCACTGCTCATCAAGCAGGCCGAAAAGGTAAAATGCCTGGTAGCGGCCCTCAAATATCTTAAAGACGCCAATCCTTCCCGCCAAAAGACCCTTTGGTTACACTATGCTAAGGTGGAAGGCGTGGAGGTCAGTCACGAAATATTTGACCCTTCCCCATCAGGTTTTGTTTCGGGAAAACCTTCCGGTTTTGAGCAGAAAAAGGGAGCTTGGCTGAAACTCCCCATAATGGAGATGGTCAATGAATTGGCTGAATGGCTTGGATTTCATGGAAATGGGAGGGAGAGGGCTTATCTGGCGGCGTTTAAGGAAGCCGTTATGGATTTTTCTTCTATACATCGTGCGGATTTACAGGGGTTTTTGGATTGGTGGGAAGAAAAACAGCATAAACTGACCGTACGCATTTCGGAAGGGCATGATGCCATAAGGATTTTGACGATCCACAAATCAAAAGGCTTGCAGTTCAAGGTAGTGGTGATGCCCTTTCTAGATTGGAAGATATTTGATGCCTCCAAAAGCACGGTGGTTTGGGCGCCTTTTGACCTTCCGGAAGAGGGTATTAATACGGTGGTGCCCTTAAGCATATCCTCTAAACTAAAGGAATCCCTTTTTTCGCCCATTTACAACGAGGAGATGATAATGGCTTATTTGGACACCCTTAATATGGCATACGTGGCCTTTACCCGTGCGGAAGAGATCTTTTGGGGTTTGTCCCCATGGAAGGATATACAAAAAAATAACAGCGGAACGCTGGGGATAAACCTGCTGAAAGCCCTGTGTTCCGGTGCCAGTAAAGCTATTGATCTAACCGTACATTATGACGAGGAGCAAAAGATTTTTGACTTTGGAGCCTGGCCAGAAAAAAGGGAGAGGGAAAAAGTGGACCCCTACAGTCCTCTTATGAGGTGGGCGCAGCAGTCTTGGCAAGAGAAACTAACCGTGAAAACCACTACTTTACATCTTTTGGATCAGGTAGGGGAAAGAGAAGAGCGGATTAGATTTGGACAACAAGTCCACGGAATACTGGAAAAAGCCAAAAATGAAAGAGATGTACAAATGAGGTTGGATGAGTTGTATTTTGAGGGTGTGCTTCAGGAAACCGAAAAACAACATATTGCCTCACAGATGAAGGAGTTATTTAAACTTAAGGATTTCAAGCAATGGTTTTCAGGGGAAGCGAAAATATTGAGGGAGCAAGGGATTTTAATTCCTGATGGACAGCAAAAGCGGCCAGACAGAGTGGTGATTTTCAAAGACCATGCAGAGGTAGTGGATTTTAAAACCGGTGCTAAGCAGGCCTGGCACCAAAACCAGGTAAGATCCTATATGGAACTAGTGGGGCCTTTGGTGGGGCTGCCTGTAAAAGGATATGTGTGCTACCTGGATCCTGTAATAATAGAAGAAGTAAATTGATATGGAGAGCTTTTTAAAAAATATCGCCAGTACACTTTTGGCGGCTCACAGAGATAATTTATACGAGTTTTCTGTGGTTTTGCCTAATCGGAGGGCAGGCTTGTTTTTTATGAAGGAGCTCACCAAATTGGTGGATAGCCCTACCTGGATGCCAAGGGTCATAACCATAGAGGACTTGTTCTACGAATTAGGACAGCAAGTACCTGCCGATAAGCTTACGCTGATAGTAGAGCTCTACCAGGTTTATTCCCAGCTCATAAAGGACCCGGAACCTCTGGACAGGTTTTATTTTTGGGGAGAAATGATGTTGAAGGATTTCAATGACATTGACCAGTTTAGGGCGGATGCGGATAAAATCTACCGCAGGCTTGCAGCATTCAAAGCGATGGAAAAAGACTGGAGCTTTTTAACTGCGGAGCAAGTTGAATTGATTACTTCATTTTGGGCCTCCTTCTCACATGATGCTTCTGAACACCAGGTGCGTTTTTTGCGCTTTTGGGATCAACTCCATCACATTTATGACCGCTATAAGGCCCGGCTCGACAGTGTAGGCTTGGCTTATTCAGGGATGATATACAGACGGGTAGTGGACCAACTGGCAACCTGTGAAAAGCCCCAGGGAAGATTGGCCTTTGTGGGTTTTAACGCCTTCACCTCCTGTGAGGAGGCATTGGTGAAATACTTCGTTGCCGATCACCAGGCACTGTTATTTTGGGACCTCGATAACTATTATATGGCAGATCAACAGCAGGAGGCGGGCCTTTTTTTCAGGGGATATCTGAAGGACAAGGTATTCAAACCCACTTTCCCTAATCCCCTTCCAGAAGGGTTGAAAAGGCAAAGGCCCAAACTGAGCATTTATGCCACCCCTCTTAAGATAAACCAAGCAAATATTGTGGGTAAAATCCTGGAGGAGGAAAAGGTTATGGAAAACCTGGAGGACACGGTGGTGATCCTGCCCGATGAAAACCTGTTGTTCCCCCTGCTGAGTCACTTGCCTGAACAGGTAGACAGGGTGAATGTGACCATGGGGTACCCCATAAGGAGTACTCCGGTATATACCTTTTTAGAGGCGATCCTGGAGCTGCAGCGATTTAAGAAAATGGAGGACGGTAAGCTTTATTACCATCACAAGGCAGTGGTGGATTTGTTGGGTTCCGTTTATATGCAAAACCAACCCGGAAGGCAATGTGAGGAGGCCCTATCCCATATCACCACAGCCAATATCATTTATGTGAGTGAAAGTTACCTAAAGGGTTTTGATGGGCTATTTGCCAAGGTTTTTGAACATATCCCTGGGGTAGAAGAACTTTTCCATAGGCTAGGAGAAATCATGAAGGTGCTCAATGCCCAGACGGGTGATAACCTGCTGGAGTCAACCTATCTCCTTCAATGCTATAAACAGCTTAACAGGTTCAGGGAGTTGATAATGCCGCTGGGTGCACAAAGCTTACCATTGGATTTTGTGATCAGGCTATTCAAGCAGGTGTTCAGGGAGCTTAAATTACCATTTGAAGGAGAGCCATTATTGGGACTTCAGATTATGGGAGTACTAGAATCAAGGAACCTGGATTTTAAGAGGGTAATTATCTGTGACATGAATGAGGGGAGTTTTCCACCTTCCAATAGCTTGAATTCTTTGGTGCCCTTTGCCCTTAGGAAAGCTTTTGGGCTTCCCGTGCAAGAACAAAACGATGCCATATATGCCTATACCTTCTATAGGTTGCTGCACAGGGCCAGGGAGGTTCATCTTATTTATGCCACCGCTGGCGAGCAGGGCAGGGCAGGGGAGAAAAGCAGGTATATCTTTCAGATGCTGGAGGAGTTGGGTTTATCGGAGGAAGAGCAAAGGGAAGAGACGGTGTTTGTGCCGGTGGATTTAGGGGAGAACAAGCCCATAAGTATTCCAAAAGACGAGGGAGTTCAGAAAATTTTAAACCGCTATTTGGCGAAGGGTTCGCATCAGGATAAGGTGGCTTTGTCACCCTCTGCTATCAACACCTACCTGGATTGCAGACTGCGCTTTTACTATAAGTATATTGCGGAGGTGGAGGAGGAAGATACCGTGAGTGAAAATGTGGATCCGGCACTTTTCGGCAACCTTGCCCATGCAGCATTGGAAATACTTTACGTCGGGTTTATGGAAAGAAAAAAGAGGAGGGAAGTACAAGCGGCAGATATTCATGGATTAAAGGCATATGTGTTTCCTTCCATTGAGCAAGCGATACGCCGGCATTTTCACTTAGAAGAAGAAAGGGAAATCAAATTGGGGGGACATTTGGCCATTGCCAGGGATGTATTGCAGAAATACCTGCTTCGTGTCCTTGAAATCGATGAGAGAACCGCTCCATTTGAGCTTATCTCACTGGAAAAATCCAGAGAATATAAGGCCGAGTTGGAGGTCCAAGTGGATGGCAGCAAAGAAAGGGTATTATTGGGGGGCATTATAGACAGAGTAGATTTGCACCAGGGGGGCATAAGGCTGATCGATTATAAATCGGGTGGAGATCGAAAGGATTTCGCCAATGTTGCCGAACTGTTTGACAGGCAAAGTAAGCGAAGAAACAAGGCTGCCTTGCAAACCATGTTTTACGGTTTGCTATACCGATACAATTTCCCGGAAAACACTTATCCGCTTAGACCTGCCATATTTGACCTGAAGGGCATGTTCGATGCTAAATTCAGCCCTTATCTGGAGGAGAGGGAACCCTACAAGCAGGGCACAAAAGTGGAAGACTACGCGGATTACGAGGAGGAGGTGGAGGCTGGGTTGAGAGAGGTGTTAGAGGAGTTGTTCGATTCTCAATCCCCGTTTGACCAGACCGAGGATCATGGCAAGTGTACCTGGTGTCCTTACAAGGAAATGTGCGGAAGGTGATCGTTAAGAGTTTTCTATGAAATCGGGCATGAAAGAAGCGACCCGTGGGGGATGAACTCCGGGCTATCTAGGCGCATCCCTTTGTGTGTCGAGACCGCGTTATGCTCGATTTCAACAGTTCTCTATAAGACCTTTTTTTTGGGATACTCACTTTTCCATATAGGGCATTACATCCAGTTGAAACCCTTCTTTCATGCCCGTTGCCCAGGATTGTTGGTCTAAAGTTGCGGAATCTATCCAGTCCTCATCACTGAGAGAACCTCTATAACTGATTAAAGGCTCCGCGTCGGGTCCGGCTGTAAACCTTAATTGAGAAGGGTTGTTTTCTATGACGTGTCTGATTACCTCTGCCACCACTACAGGGGGGACATGGTTGTTTAATAATGCAAGTATTAAAGCCCTAAATCTTCTGATTTTTGGATAGTTTGTATTTTTAGAAACTGGTTTATTTTTATAAAAGATTCCAGTATCAATTACACCGGGTTGAACAATAGCTACCCTGATGTTAAATTGTTTTACTTCTTGAGCCAAAGATTCACTAAAAGCCTCTACAGCAGCTTTGGAAGCAGAATAGGGACCATGAAAATTACTATATATTTTACCTGCTATAGAACTTACATTAATAATGCATCCATTTTTTCTTTCCCTCATGGAAGGCAATACTGCCTGGATACACCGGACAGTACCAAAATAATTTGTTTCCATTATTTTTTTAATTTCTTCTAGGGGTAATTCTTCTACAGGTCCTACATTGTCAATGCCTGCATTATTGATCAATACATCAATACTATTCTCTTCGGTGAGAATAAATGTTACGGCCTCCTTTACTGATGCATCACGGTCTACATCCAAAGGGAGAATGGTAATTGGGAGGTTGTTTTTTTCTGCAAGTTCTTCCAACTGGGGGTGATTTTTTGGGTTGCGCATGCTAGCATACACCTTATGTCCATTCTTTGCCAACAATTCGGCTGTGGCAAAGCCTATTCCTGTGCTGCTTCCTGTAATAAGTATGATGGCCATAATTTTGGGGTTTAGGTTGACTTAATTCTTCAATTTTTTATAGATGGTTTAAAACTAAAAAAATAGCCGCATGTGTCGTTAGTACTCATGTTTCAAATGTTGAAACAAAAGTTTCAACGCCTTAATTAGGTTTAATCCTAAGCCGCATTCCTCTTGAGTGTAGTTTATTGCCAGCGAAATAATGCCCAGTTCCGAAAATAGTCTAACCCTTTAATAACCTGTACTTTTCAGAGACCACCTCATCTAAAATAAAACAAAGCACATAGAATAATTCTTGCCCATAAGAGTTTTGTTGATGAACAGTTATTTGAATTAGCCATGCTGGCAAAGGGGGGGTTGAGGCAAAATTATTTTGAGAAATGCATTTATTATACCTTTGGGGATGCTGCTAAAAAATAAAATATTGATTTTATTTGTGAGATATGAGACCTGAACTACAAAGTGCTTTGGGTTTTGGCATGCTGGCGTCCATTGTTTTTATCTTTCCAGCCATCTTTCATGACCCCATTATCGCTTATTTGGGACTTTCTTCGATTGCCCCTTTATTGGCAGCAATGTCCATTGCCGTGGTAGCTATGGTGATGTTTTATGCCTATCGGTGCTTTAGAAGGTATAAGGACTCAGAGGAGGTTTTGGAAGAACGATACAGGCGGATTTTTGAAAAGCTCCCCAATGCTGTATGGGTGCTTTCCAGAAAGGATTTCAGCATTTTGACGGCCAATGAACTGGCGAAAAGGGAATACGGTCAAGTGGATGATAATGGTAACCCAAAAGTGTTCAATTCTTTTTTTCAGTATCCCGAGAAAGTGAATTTGGAAACCATGGATGAACCGCATGTGATCAGAAATCTTGTTATGATCGATAGGAAATATGACCCCAGGCATGTAGACTTGTTTACGATACCCTTTATCCATGAGGGGGAGGAAAGTGTGATGGTACTGGTGGTGGATCATTCTGAGGTTCATAAATCCCTTAGGCAAAACATGAAATTAAACGAGTCCCTTAAAGCCCAGAACCAGCAACTGAAGGATTTTTCCTTTGTGCATTCTCATCATATCAGAAGTCATTTGGCAAATATATTGGGCATATTAAATTTGGCGGGGGATCAGGATGAGTTGAACAGTAATGTCCTGGGGATGTTAAAAAAATCAGCGCAAAATTTGGACATGGAAGTGAGAAAAGTAAATGAAATTTTGATGGAAAAGGACAAAGAAAATGGGGAAAATATGGAGGATAATCATTCCAAGGTGATCGTGTTTGTGGATGATGACAAGGTACAGCACATGATCAACAAAAGGATTTTGCTTAAAATCAACCCCAGGCTCAAATTGGTTTTCTTTGAAAACCCTCAAGATGCGCTTCAATGGCTCAAAGAAAACCCCGCAGATATACTATTGCTGGACATCAACATGCCTGAAATGGAAGGTTGGGAGTTCCTGCAATTGATGGACCAACTCGGCATAAAAATTGAGGTGAAGATGCTTACCTCTTCCCTTGATCCGGAGGACATAGAGAAAAGCAAGCGCTTTGAACTAGTCAGCGGTTTTCTTGTTAAACCATTAAGGAAGGAGGTCATTGATGAGTTTATCAGCGATTGATTGTTTACTTTTGTCGTTCGGCAACCCCAATTTCTGTTTAAAGCACCTCCATTATGGCAAATAATACAGTGGCTCCAAAATCAGGCTTGCGGAGAAGGATTGAAAATTTCTTTATCGGCTTGGCAAGTGCATACAGGTTTGTGGAGCGGTTTTTCAAAGAAGTATGGTTCCCTCCTTATGAGTTCAAGGAGTTGATAAGACAATGTTATCAAATAGGCTATAATTCCTTGCCCTTGATTTCACTTACCGGATTTATTGTAGGGGTAGTGTTTACCAACCAATCCAGGCCTTCCCTGGCTGAATTCGGGGCTACATCCTGGTTGCCTGCGCTTATCTCCATTGCGGTGGTCAGGGCCATGGGGCCTTTGGTGACAGCGCTGATCGCCGCCGGGAAAGTGGGCTCCAGTATCGGCGCTGAAATTGGTTCAATGAAGGTGACCGAGCAGATCGATGCCATGGAAGTATCTGCCACCAACCCCTTTAAATTCTTGGTGGTTAGCAGGGTTTTGGCGAGCACATTTATGATTCCTGTATTGGTGATGTACACCGATTTTGTGGCACTAATGGGAGCCTTTCTTAATGTGAATCAAAACGAACTGGTAAGTATGAGCACGTTTTTTGTGCAAGTGTTTGATGCCATTTCTTTCTTAGACATCTCATCCTCTCTTTTGAAGTCGCTTGTTTTTGGCTTTACCATAGGGATAGTGGGGTGCTATAAGGGATACAATTCCACCAAGGGAACAGAAGGTGTGGGGAAAGCGGCCAACTCCGCGGTGGTAATGGCCATGTTTTTGATTTTCATTGAAGAGCTGTTGGCGCTTCAGATCACTAATTTCTTTAGACAACTATAAATAGAGAACATGCAAAACAAGGTGATTGAGGTAAGAGGCCTGAAAAAATCATTCGGCGATCTGGACGTTCTCAAAGGGGTGGATTTGGACTTGTTTGAGGGCGAGAACCTTGTGGTGCTTGGTAAATCAGGAAGTGGGAAGTCAGTATTGATTAAGATCATGGTAGGACTGCTTACCCAGGATGAAGGCAGCGTAAAGGTTTTAGGTCAGGAGGTAAAGCAACTCAACTCCAAAGCACTTAACGAACTAAGGCTGAAAATAGGTTTTTCTTTCCAGGCAATCGCTTTGTATGATAGTATGACCGTAAGGGAAAACCTCGAATTTCCCCTCGTCAGAAATGTAAAAGGTATCAGCAAGGCCGAAAAAGATAAGTTGGTAGAGGGGGTACTGGAAAGCGTTGGTCTTATACAGACCATCAACCAAATGCCTTCCGAACTTTCTGGGGGCCAGCGGAAAAGGATTGGTATTGCACGCACACTGATCCTTAAACCTGAGATCATGCTGTACGATGAACCCACGGCCGGACTGGACCCCATTACCTGCATGGATATCAATCAGCTGATCAACCAGGTAAATGAAGAGTACAATACCTCCTCCATTATCATCACGCATGATCTGACCTGTGCAAAGGTTACCGGGGATAGAATGGCAGTGTTGTTGGACGGGGTGTTTGGTGCCCAAGGGGAGTTTGAGGAGGTTTTTCAACATGCCACCATTCCCAGTGTGAAATCGTTTTATGACTATAACTTTATCCAATAATGAGAAGCGACAATAAAAAAACTGTGATTGTCGGCATATTTGTGCTGATAGGAATCATCATTCTGGTTGTCGGCATTTTGACACTTGGTGCCCAGCAAAAAGCTTTCGTGAAAAGTTACAGGGTGTTTGCGGTGTTTGATGATGTAGCCGGATTGCAGACAGGAAACAACGTTTGGTTTTCGGGGGTGAAAATTGGGAACGTGAGAAAAATCAACTTTTTCGGTGAATCACAGGTGGAGATTGAAATGAACCTTGAGTCTTCCACCAAAGATTTTATCAGGAAAAATTCCAAGGCCACCATCAGCTCCGACGGGCTGATTGGTAATAAGATTATTGTGATTTATGGGGGCACGGGTGAAGCTCCTCCCATTGAGGCAGGAGACCGGCTGGAGGCAGTGATGCCCCTGGATACGGACCGGATGATGGAAACTTTGCAGGAAAACAACCTTAACCTGGTAAACATCACCAATGACCTGAAAGTCCTCACCGGTAGATTGGCAGGAGGGGAGGGCATCGTTGGGGCCATGTTGACCGACAGTGTCCTGGTGCAAGAATTTAAATCCATTATGAGCAACTTCAATCAAACGGCAAACAACAGTAATAGGATGAGCAGGGAATTAGCACGGTTTTCTTCGCAGCTTAATCAAAGTGGCACCCTGGTGGATGACCTGCTCAACGACACCACGCTTTTCGGCAACCTGAAAAGCACCAGTGAGGAATTGGATCAAACCGTGAAACGGGCGCAAGAAGCTGCCAAGAATATCAATAAAATAACCGAAAACCTTCAATCTACTGATAATCCCGCAGGTATGATGTTAAATGATGAGCAATTTGCGGATATGCTCAAAAGCACCTTGGAGAATCTGGATGAAGGTTCAGCCTCTTTTAATGAAACCCTGGAGGCCATGAGGTACCACTGGCTGTTCAGGCGTTCTTTTAGGAAGATGGAAAGAGCCAAGGAAAAGGAAAGCGAAGATTAAGGGAAAAAAAGGCGGGAGAATCCCGCTTTTTTTTTGACACAAGAAACTTGCTCGTCCAGTCCTTTTAATTATCAAAAAAGCCTTATATTAAGGAATTAAAGGTAATGCCATTAGGTTTTATCTAAAGTAACTGATTTTTAACACCTATAACCCATAAATTCATGTCAAAAGATCCATATAAGGTTATCAGACAGCTAACGACTCCTGGCGGCAAACTTGATTTCTGGAGTTTGGAAGCCTTAAAAGAGCAGGGGCATCCGATTGAAAAGCTGCCATTTTCCATCCGGATCCTCTTGGAAAATGCACTTCGGAACTTTGATGATTTCGCCATTACCAAAGAGAACGTGGATACTTTGCTGAACTGGAAGCCTGAAAAATCAGACAAGGATATACCCTATAAACCTGCCAGGGTATTGATGCAGGACTTTACGGGGGTGCCCGCAGTGGTGGACATCGCCTCCCTGAGGGCCGAGGCAGTAAGAAAAGGCAAAGACCCCAATAAAATAAATCCTCTGATCCCGGTGGATTTGGTGGTGGATCATTCCGTGCAAGTGGATTATTTCGGCACCAACTACTCCTACAAGAAAAATGTGGACGTGGAATATGAGCGGAATGGGGAAAGGTACCAATTTTTGAAGTGGGCACAAAAATCCTTCGATAACTTCTCCGTGGTTCCCCCAGGTATGGGGATTTGCCATCAGGTAAACCTGGAATACCTGGCACAGGGTGTCATTGCTAGGGAGGGCAAAGTGTTTCCAGATACCCTGGTGGGCACCGACTCCCATACCCCCATGGTGAATGGCATAGGCGTCGTAGGCTGGGGAGTGGGTGGTATAGAGGCGGAGGCTGCTCTTTTGGGTCAGCCCATTTATTTTATAATGCCAGAGGTGGTGGGCCTTAGGCTTACCGGAAAACTACCCGTAGGAACCACGGCCACGGACATGGTGCTCACCATCACAGAACTGCTGCGTAGGCAAGGAGTGGTGGGCAAATTTGTAGAGGTCTTCGGACCAGGACTCGACTTCTTGTCCGTTCCGGACAGGGCTACGATTTCCAATATGTCACCAGAATTTGGATGTACGGTCTCCTATTTCCCCATAGACGACAGGACTTTGGATTATATGGCCAAGACCAACCGCAGTGAGGAGCAAATTAAGCTGGTGGAGGATTATTGCAAAGCCAATATGCTTTGGCGCAAGGATGAATCTTCCATCAATTATTCCACTGTGGTGGAGCTTAACCTGGATTCGGTGGAACCTACCGTTTCCGGGCCCAAAAGGCCACAGGACAAGATTTTACTCAGAGAGTTTAAAGGAAAATTCGGTCAACTCTTACATGAGGTGCATGGCAGGGAATACATCCCTCTGGAGAAAAGAGATGTTGGCCGTTGGTATGGAGAAGGCGGAGGAAGCCAACCTGTGGAATCCGGAGGTGGAAAAGGTGCTGAAGATGCCGAAATCGAAACAAAAATCAAAGATGGCCTGAAAACAGTTGTGGTCAAGTTACACAATGAGAAATTTGCTCTGCACGATGGCTCCATTGTAATCGCTGCCATTACCTCCTGCACCAATACCAGTAATCCAAGTGTAATGGTGGGAGCTGGCTTGATCGCCAAGAGAGCCAGGGAGCGCGGATTGGATGTGAAGCCCTGGGTGAAAACTTCCTTAGCGCCTGGCTCAAAGGTAGTGACGGATTACCTGGAAAACTCCGGGCTATTGGATGATTTGGAAGCACTCAGGTTCCATGTGGTAGGTTATGGTTGCACCTCCTGTATCGGGAATTCCGGTCCACTGCCCAGGCATATTGCTCAGGCCGTGGAGGAAAATGACCTGGTGGTGGCTTCTGCGCTCTCCGGAAACAGGAACTTCGAGGCAAGGGTACATCCACAGGTGAAAATGAACTATCTTATGTCACCCATGCTGGTAGTGGCCTATGCCCTGGTAGGAAGGGTGGACGTGGATTTGAATGAGGAACCCCTGGGTTATGATCCTAATCTGGAGCCTGTATATTTAAAGGATATTTGGCCTACCCAAGAGGAAATTTCAGAGGTGATCAGCAGGGTGCTGAGCCCACAGGACTTCAAGAAAAATTATGGGGAAATTTTTGAGGGCAATGAGCAGTGGAAGTCCCTGACAGCGCCCTCCGACAAGGTGTATCAATGGTCGGAAGATTCCACCTATATCAAAGAGGCCCCCTTTTTTCAGGGAATTTCCAAAGAAGTGCCCAACCCCAAAGATATCCATCATGCGCATGTGCTGCTGAAGTTGGGAGATAGTATTACCACAGACCATATTTCTCCCGCAGGGGCCTTTTCTCCTCATTCCCCAGCAGGCAGTTATTTATTGGAAAAAGGGGTGGACAGGAGCCAGTTTAACTCCTATGGTTCCAGAAGGGGGAACGATGAGGTGATGGTCAGGGGGACTTTTGCTAATGTGAGGATAAAAAACCAATTGGCCAATCAGGAAGGGGGATTTACTACCCACATCCCTACGGACGAGGAAATGACCGTATTTGATGCCTCTAAAAAGTACCGGGAGGATGGCGTCCCCTTGCTGGTATTGGCAGGAAAAGAATATGGCTCGGGCAGTTCTCGGGACTGGGCAGCGAAAGGCACCAACCTCTTGGGCATAAAAGCAGTGATTGCGGAAAGTTATGAACGGATTCACCGAAGCAACCTGGTAGGAATGGGCGTATTGCCCCTGCAATACGCAGAAGGGCAGACTGCGGACCCCCTTGGGCTTACCGGAAAAGAAGCCATAAGCATCTCCGGAATTGCCGAAGGGTTGAAGCCCACCAAAACGCTGCATGCCAGGGCCCAACGGCCGGATGGCTCCACTCTTGAGTTTAAAGTGATTGCCAGGTTGGATTCCGCCATTGAGATTGAATATTATAAGAATGGAGGAATACTCCATTATGTACTCAGGCAATTTCTTGAGAAATAGAAAATAGCGTTGTAATAGAAATAGAAATTGCAGCCATTGATAGGAAAACCCTTCTCTAGACCGAGAAGGGTTTTTTATTGCCACAGTCCCTATTACTTTCTACAGGTAGGGTAGGTGATTACTGGAATTGGCCAAACATGTATTTCAGAATGAAGAGACCTATGTTTCAATTATATAGTCGTCATATTACTCTGTTTATTGGCTGAAAGCCTCTATAATTTTTTAAACCTCGTGTTATTCGTTCATAAAATTTTTTTCCGATTTTATTGCGATGTGCGACATTTTCCTTATGTTTAGGGGATTTTGGAATTTAAAAATCGGAATATTTAACCTATTTACAAAATCATTATAGCTGTTAGTCAGTTGATGTAAACCCAAATAAAGGAATCTTGGCAGAGATTCCTTTTTTTATGCCTTGTTATCAAACCTGTTTTTTATGAATTATTGTAAATCGATCAAAAATAGGTTGTAATTTAAACCTAATAAAATAAACAAGCTGAGACGAATAGATAATCGTGATTTTAAATGACCCTTTATTTCTCAAGACGAGCGGCTGAAGGACTTCTCAGGTTAAAAATTCAACCCCTTTCAATAAAAAGTTGAAACCTTTTCCCATTGTGCTGATTAGCCAAATCATTTGAAATCGAGCATGACGAAATCGACACACGGAGTTCTAAAAATTGGCATTTACAAAAAGGAAATGACATTTTTTTTCGCTGCGAGCGTTGCGGATTCGTTGCGCGCCCCTGAAAAAACTCAGGGCAGGATTGCGAGAAACCAAATGTCATTCGCAGTATTAAACTTAGTAATTAATCAATGAATTATTAAATTTTAAGTGATATGTCAATGGTAGGGATGATTAAGATTGCGAGGTTAGAAGTTCAAGAATAGGTGATTTGGCTAAAGCCATTGGTGCTGGTAATCCCCTCAAATGCCACCAGCTAAGGAAGGAGACAAACTGAATTCGCCAAGAATGCGGGAATTATGGCAAATATCCCACTAGAAAGGCGGAATAAATGAACACCTATATTTAGATTTGTCAATTAACAATAAACATACAAAATGAAGTTGAGCATGATGAAAACGTCACTGAGTGGAATGATTATCAAACTTGCGAGATTCTCCCCGATAGCTATTGGGAAGACCGCTGAAATAAAATATAAACACATGCGACCCACTAGCATGGCTTGGTATTTTGTTCTTTTATTAACTTTTCTCGGTTTTTCTTCGAGTGCACAACAGCAGCAATTAAGGGCGGAAAAAATCGGAAACCGAATAGACGTGTATATAGGTTCCCTGTTTTTTACCAGCTACCGCTTTTCTCCTGACGAGAAATACCCTTTTTTTTACCCGGTAAATGGCCCTTCCGGAGCCTCGGTAACCTCGATGCGTAATGGCACCTACCCACACCACAGTTCCCTCTTCTTTGGATGCGATAAGGTGAATGGTGGGAATTATTGGCAGGAAGGATTAGAAAGGGGCCAAATATTATCCATTCGGGAGGATCTCCTGATCTCTGAGGGAAATGAAATTAAGATCCAAAATGAATGTATCTGGACAAGACCAGGGGCCGAAGCTCCCATCAAAGATATTAGAGTGATCACCATAAGTGCCCCTGAATCAGGGGTTTTTCAGATTGATTTTGACATACAGTTACAGATGTTGGAGGATGTATATATTGAAAAAACCAACCACTCCTTTTTTAGCGCCAGGGTGGATCCCGACCTGGCAGTGGTAAACGGGGGGACGCTACTCAATGCAGAAGGTGAGGCAGGAGAGGAAGGCACTTTTGGTGCTAAAAGTGCATGGATGGATTTCTATGGGAATCGCAAAGATGGAAAAGAGGGATTGGCCATTCTGCAGCACCCTGACAATAAATGGTACCCCGCACCTTGGTTTACCAGGGATTACGGTTTTTTTTCTCCCACACCCATGTATTGGCCAGAGGATGATAAGGGAATTAGGCTGTCTAAAGGCGAAGAGGTAAATCTAAGCTACCGGGTCTTGGTACATGAGGGCGATTCTGATGCTGCAAGGATTCAGGAGAAATTCGATGATTACGCAAATGAAAAATGAAACATGGATGTGCTCATCAAAGCTCATGATCACAACCTATTTGGTGATTAAAAATCTCCTGATCATTTTTTCTCCACTATCGTAGGACAGGCGTAGCCAATACCAGCCAGGCTTCATCAGGTGGAGGTCTATCTCCAGGTTTTCTTGTCCGGTTGTAGCAGAGTAGAGAAGTGCTCCACCAATATTTCTGATTTCCAGCCTCACTAGCCCGGTGAGTTTTTCATGGGTTAGTTTAATGCGGTCTTTTGCGGGGTTGGGGAAGAGCTGCAAGGCAGGCCCTGAATCGGGTTGAAGAATGTTCAATGGCGCTGACCATGCTTCGCAGCCAGCGGGGTGAAGTATCCGCACTTGATAAATCCCAGCTGAGGAATATGGCAGTCTCCCATGCGTGGTGGTAGCCAAAAGGCTGTCATTTCTCATCCAATGATAGGTGTATTCTCCTGTTATGCTGACCAACCAGTTTCTGGCACTGCTTAATGTGGGGGTGGGTAGTTTTATAGGGTTAATTTCAATTGCTTTAGTGGCCATAGGGGCATCACATCCATTGGATTTTACCATTGCCCTTACCCACAGCGGTTCCGTAAGACCAGTCAGCATCAAGGTGTCCCGCTTTTGGTCATTTTCAATGGGAATGTAGGTTTCACCTTCATCATTGCTTATTTCCCATGACAATATTTCATCAGGCATTTCGGAAAGCATAAATGATAAGGTATCGGAGGAATTGCAAAACCATTCTTTGCCCAGTACCATTCCCGTATAATTTTCACATGCCCAGGTGAATCGGGTGGAAACAGGCAAGTGGTCAGAGGTACTCCTTAGGTAGTCAGGTACCCACTCCAGAGGATTAACTACCCGCATAGATCCTTCCAGCCAAAAAGCTTTCAATTTGGAATTGATGATCATGTTGTCGATGACATTCGGAAAAGCCGGGTATGTCCTAAGCCCGGCCCGGCTTAACTTCAAACTTGCAGGATGATAATGGGAGGAGTCCAGCATGAAGGCAAGGTAAGAGGTGGCAGTACTTCCCACAGTGGGGGCTCTACTATCGGATACTGTAGCATCCAGGGCATCATTAAAATCCCCCAGTATCGCCAATGGGCTATGGGAATAATACCGGTCTAAGGTATCTTTCAATACCCCAACATCAAATTTTCGCATGGCGTACCGCGGGTTCGCAGGGGATTCGCCCCCTCCATTACTCCTGGCGTGAATATTAACGAAATTCACATTTTTTGGCTTCCCGTTTATGTTAACCTTAGCTTCGAGGAGAAAGGGTAAGCGACCGCTGGCCCAGAATCTATCTGGGTCTGAAGGGTAGTCTTCTAGCATGTCAGCGGTCACCCCTAGCAATAAAACGCGGGTGGAGATGGGGCTGATCACAGATTTTTTATAAAGGAAAGCCAATTTCTGAGATGCGTCAAAATCTTCTTCACCCCTGGAGGTTGCCGGGGATACAATATACCCATATTCCGGCTGTTCTTCCACCAGTTTTTCCAGCTCTTCAAGGGCCACAATTTCCTGTAAGGCCACCAAATCGGCATCTAATTTGCCGAGGATATACCCTACGTTTTTTCTTTGCCTTCCCAAGATCGGAAGAGCG
>PXCO01000358.1 GCA_003565295.1 Cyclobacteriaceae bacterium | reverse complement strand
GTTCCCGAAGCAAGTTCCCCGAAACCAGACCGGGGCATGCTGGGACAGGTAATGACCGCTGAAAAGCAAATTATAATCATATGGAATTGAGTTTGTTCAATAAACCTAATTATTGCTTGCGGGTATCCCGCACATATTCAAACCACCATCGGATGCCGGGATCCTCTTCTGTACCCCTACCTGCTAAATCGTATCGGTTGGCTCCTCCCACTGTTCCTACCTTGCCCCCTTGACACCACGGGTTGGAGTGGAAAAACACAGACAAGCCGGGTATTTCAGCAGCCTCATCCACATCGATGAAATGGACGGCCTGTCCTTCTGGAGGATAGACCCCCGGGGGCATAAATTTCCCAGTCCATCCCCCAAACATTTCTACATTTACAATGGGTTTATCAGGTACCCCGTTGGCCTTAAAGTACTCATAATGCCACTTGCTGTGCTGCCCGTTTTCCACATCATCATCAAAGGTGTCGAACAAAAGTACATCCACGTGGCCCGACTTTCCTATTTGCACATTACTGTCATCGTGGTATCCCCCCGCTCCTACGAGCAGATCTGGCGCGTTTGAACTTGCCAACCTGCAAAGGTCTATCATATTTTGGGGATTATTGAAATCATAGAACTCACATTTCTTGTAGTAGGAAGAATTGTGCTCATTGGCAATGTTCAGGATCACATTTGGGTTGCCTTTTAGTTTTTTTGCCACTGTTTTGACGGCATTTTCCACTCCTTTTGCGTTTTTGATTTGTAAGTCCCCGGACATATTGGCCATAACCCTTTGGTAAAAAATGCCAATAATGGCTACCATGTCCCTTTCTTCACAGGCGGCAACTATTTTTTCTACCCTTGCCCAGTGAGGGTCATCAACTTTTTTTCCGTTTTTTCGGAAGGGGTCACTATAAGCCCCCGAGGAACCTTGCAAAAACAGGGTAACGGTATTTACTCCATGGGCCTTGTAGTCATCCAACTGAGCGATAAGGTGCTCCGTAAGTTCATCCGACTGTGAGGCACTGGCCACCCTTATCCCCCACATATCGAAGGGTCGCCCGTCCAGACTAAAACGCTCCCCTTCTACGGCCAATTGGGCAGATAGGGAAGAAACAAAAAAAAAGCAACAAGCAAACAAGAGGAAAGATCGCATACGGTTATTCATTCTATTTTGGGTTAAGGCAAGACTAGTGTTATGTTAACCAAACTATGGACAAATATCTCCCGCAGATTTCGCAGAGGACCTCCGCAGTAAACAAGTTACTCTTGCAGGTATACGACCGTCAATTTATTCCTAACGAGACACTAGTAACTACTATCTAACTTAAGGCAGTTTTGGGAATTTTCAAAGGGGTTTGAGAATATTGTAGGGAAATTGAGCCATTTACTGAAAAACGTTTAGCGGATAATGTTGGATATCAAAGTATCAGTTGTTTTACCCATAAGGTTTGATAACCCGTTTTTGGAGGACGGCCTGCAAAGCACCTTAATTGCGATGGATAGGTCCATGGAACTCATCATTGTGGAGGACACGATTGATAAGGAGGCAAAGGATAAAGTCAGGGAATTTTGCGAAAATAAAGGCCAATTGGCCCGGATCCTTAAAATTACTAATGAGGGGGACGGATTGGTGGATGCTTTGCATACAGGTATCCGGAGAGCAAAAGGGGAATATATCGGCAGGATGGATGCTGATGATATATGTATGGAAGGTAGACTTAGGAAACAAAGGGATTACCTTGATGCCCATCCGGAAATAGGTTTGGTAAGTTGCCTTGTCAAATACGGTGGAGATGCCACCCGGAATCCGGGGTTTAGCAGGTTTGTCGATTGGTTAAACGGTTTAGGCAGTCACGAGAGCATGTTTGCGAAAAGATATGCGGATGTACCGGTGGCCCACCCATCGGTTATGTTCAGAAAAACCCTTACGGAAACGGCCAATTATCGAAAGCACAACGAGTGGGGTGAGACCGTACCGGAGGATTTTGATCTTTGGCTGCGTTGGCTCAATGGCGGGGTAAAGTTTGCGAAGATCCCCGAGTATTTGCTGACCTGGAACGATCTTCCGGAAAGGCTGTCAAGGAAATCCATGGTCTATTCCAAAATGGCTTTCTGGAATTCTGTTGCGGGTAATTTTGCAAATGACCGGGATAAGGAGTATTGGATATGCGGATACGGAAAGTCAGTTGAAAGGCGGATAAGGGGGCTTGTCAAGAGAGGCCTAACCCTATCGGGCTATATCTCCCCGTCCCCCAAGATTCGAAGGGACGGTATTCCCGTGATCACCCTGGAGGAGGCCCATCGATTAAAAGGAAAAGCCTTGATCTTAAACTGTGTGGCCAATTACGAGGGGAAAAATTTTATCCAAAGGTATTTTACCCGTCACGGCTTCCGGGAGGTGGAGGATTACCTGTGGTTGGTGTAAGGGGGGGATGCTGAAAAATATGAGCAAAAACTAGAGTCCCATTTCTTTTGGGCATATGAATATTTTGTAAAAAATTAGGTTGGTTGGGAAGAAAACACTTGATTCCAAAAAGTTAGTGTCAATTCCCTTGAAATATTGAATCTAAATGAAATTCAATAAATTCCTTTTTTGGATGGTATTTTGGAGGGAGGGATATTGTTTTATTTTCCAAACTTGAAAAATAGTGTTGATAATAAGATTTTGTGATGTTGTGTTTTAATTTTTTAGAAATAATAATTGAATAATCCAGTTTTAACCCGATTAGGCCTTTATCAAAAGCCTTATCGTACATTGGGGATAAGCAAATACCGTTTTCAGGATTCAGTCTTTCTTTTTCATTTATAGCCCAAGGAATTATATGACTGGAAACCAATAATTCGGGAATATCAATTCCAGATATTGCACATTTATTAGAATAATTGGCGAGTACCATTTGACGAAATACATGTTGATTTACACGAACCTTAACTTCACGTGATTTTGATTCCCCAACAAGATTTTCTGTTCCTAAAAGGAGGTTCTTGTATTTGGTGTTTAGAGAGTTAGCTTCTTTATCTGCCAGTATTTTTTCGCTTTCAAATAAAAACTCCTCTTTGTTCTGAATAAATTTCTGCCAGATGGGTTCTACTTGTCTTCGACCACCTGGTAAACCTCCTATTCCCCGGTTTTGATGGTATGGGTCAACATGTGCGAAATTTCCCAGCCTCATTGCGATAGAACTTGACGTTCTGCCGATGATATTTGCCAAATGGATTACTTCGGGTGTCCTGGAATGCATTTTCCCGAAAGGCAATTTTAAATACAGGTTTAGCGCTAGAATTAATTCTTCCTGCGTCCAATTTCTTCTGCTCATAGGCTAAGAAATTTTCCATTTTCATAATACTGTAAATCCGTACAGCCATATTCGGCACCTAGATAATCTAAGGGGTCAAAAGAATCCTTGTGGGTGGCAAATCCTTTGAAATATATATTTCCGTCACCGTCAAGCAAGCGAAATTTGCATCTAAACCTTTCTGGAGATTCCTTTTCGTTAAGGAAGAGCTCTTTCGGAAAGTCATCCCGTAATTGTTGGTCGATATAGGTAATAATGAATTCCAAGTCTTTATGATTTTACTAACATACTTTTCGTTTTCCAAGCAGACCCTATCTGAAAACTAAGTATTGAATGATTGAGCACTAATATACACGTAAACCATCCAAATCCTGAAATTATAAGTAAAAAACAACCCTAATTCACTTTTTTGCTGCGAGCTTGTGGTTTATATTCAAATGGCTTTTTAATTATTTTTAATAGTTAATTGTCAATTGTTCTCTTTATAAATCCTCCTAACTTCCTCATTGAATTTCTCAGGCTTCTCAAAAACCGGACTATGACCTGATTTTTTGAATAATATAAATTCCTTGTGGGGTGCACTTAAATAGTCTGCGTATTCTTTTACCAATTCCCATGGTGTGTTGTAATCATATGCTCCTGAAATGAAGTACACAGGAACTTCAACCGCCGGAATTTCTTTAAAAATGTCAATTTCGTTAAATTGTTCATCAAAAATGAGATTGCCAGCGGAAAAAGCAGAACCCTTTCCATACCTGATCAAATCCGCAAATGAATATTCTCTGGAAAACCATATGGATAAAATCCAATCTGCGTAGTTTGTTTTATGATACCGCTCCCCACCAAATTTCAATAATCAGTGTTTTTGTCTAACACCACCCCAAAAACCTGTAGCATACATATCTTTATAATGCCCACTCTGAGGAGGACCCATTTCTTCTAATTCCTTAATGGCTTTTTTATGTCCTCTTTCTTCTGCTTTTTGCAAAGTATATTGATAGGACAAAAGCTCACCTTTGTACGAATGCAGTTCTTGGCCTATACCAACGTAGGCTATATAATTCTCAGGATTTTTTTGAATGGCGTACATACCAAGTCTCGAAGCCCATGAATGTCCGACCAGCAAGACTTTTTCCTTCTCAAAACGGTTTCTTAAATAGTCTACAATGAAAATACAATTGCACGAAGCTAGCGAAGATCTTTAATAATTTTAAAATTTAATATTTCAAAAAAGCTGAGCGGAAGCCCAGCTTTTCTTTTAAGCCCAGAATTTGGTATTGATCATCATTTTATCAGTTTGATCAAAACCTTAAAATTGTGAACAGCATTTTCCCCTTCTCCTATCAATTCAAAGTAAGCATCGAATTTTAATTCCAATTCTTTGGAATTCAATGTCAGGATGTCGAAATCGTACTGGTCCAAAAGCAGGTTTTCTGCTTTCAACCGTAGGCGTGAATCCGAATTAAATAAGGACCAAACGCCCTCAAGAGAATCTTCAGATCCTAGGGTCCTGAAAGAGCTGTTTCCATCAATCAGGATTTTTCCTCCTGATAAGTTGATTGGTCCAAGGACTTGATTTTGGAGGTAGTTTTCCATAAATATGCGTGCATCTGTTTCATTCAATTGAAACACTTCCATCCCAAATTCGGTCGGCGATTTTTCATTTCCTTCCAAATACAATTGAATGAATGGTTGCCCAGATGGGGATTCCCATTCCCCGATAATCGGGTTGGTTATTGGCTGTTCATTTTCTTGGCAATTAGACAAGAGCAACCCGAATGTTACCATTGCTCCTAGCATAAATAATTTTGCTTTCATTGTAGTAATAATAATTAGTTTAGTTTTTTTTAAAATAGTCTGATTTCGCAGACATTTTCTAAAAGCCTAAACTTGTGCCAAAAGTAAAAACCTTCGAAAAAACACTTCTAGAGAGTTTCTTCGGATATGTAGTGTTCGGAAAAGGACAATGAATGTTCGAAAGAAAACAAATGTTAATCCTTTTTGTGAAAAATGGGAGTGTTGCTCGGATTGTACTTGGGCAATATGCAGGAGGATATATGCTCCAAGTTCCTATTTGGGGCTTAAGATGTTTGATGTTTAGGTATTTACCATCTCCGAAGGAGTTGATAGAAATCAGATATTTCAAGCTTTTAACCCCGAGTAGCGACTAGGTGCCATTATCCTGATGGGGTTTAACCCTGTTCGTGCTTGATAGTTTTCGATAAATTAAAAAAAGCAGAAAAGCCCTGCATTACTGCAAGGCTTTTTGCTCCTCCTCTTGGGCTCGAACCAAGGACCCTCTGATTAACAGTCAGATGCTCTAACCAACTGAGCTAAGGAGGAATTTTTGATATAATTCAAACCCCTTTGGGATTTGGTGATGCAAACTTAATAGGTTGTTGAATGTTTTCCAAACAAGCCATGACAATTTTCCTGAGATTTTAACCCCTC
Organism: Cyclobacteriaceae bacterium; assembly: GCA_003565295.1. Lineage (GTDB taxonomy): Bacteria > Bacteroidota > Bacteroidia > Cytophagales > Cyclobacteriaceae > Pleomorphovibrio. The sequence continues at coordinate 353 of PXCO01000358.1, read as the reverse complement.
AAACTTTTTCTCCTGGATCTTAGCACAATTAGTTTCTATGGCTTAAGCAGGTTTACAATCAACTAGAAAAGGTAAATTTTGCATTCAGAATTCGATTATTCAATAAATTATTTTACTTTTGCAATTCAATTCCCGGGTGTATCCCGATAGCTATCGGGATCGGTAGCGTATCCTGACAGAGGTCAGGAGGGTCTTGGATTCAAATCCCAAGTTTGCAATTGAAATAGTGAATAATTAAGTTAATCTCGGGGTGTAGCGCAGCCAGGTAGCGTATCCTGACTGATGTCAGGAGGGTCTTGGATTCAAATCCCAAGTTTGCAATTGAAATAGTGAATAATAAAGTTAATCTCGGG
>PXCO01000263.1 GCA_003565295.1 Cyclobacteriaceae bacterium | reverse complement strand
GCCGCCGGAAGGAGAAAAAATGATCTTTCGATTGTACATCATGTCATTTCCAAGGCACCTGACATCATTCAGGATTTATTGGATTGGGGGGTGGATTTTGACAGAAATTCCCATCAAAGGTTCAATTTGGGGCTGGAGGGCGGACACTCTTATCCCAGGATCATCCATCACAAGGACAAAACAGGACAAGAAATCATCCTCAAATTACGTGCAAAGCTACAGGGGTTCCCAAATATCAGCTTTTTACCTCATTGTACCGGAGTTGATCTACTTGTAGAAAACAATAATTATCGAGGAATTAAAGTTTTTTTTTCCAAAAATAGGAAAATAGAACTGCTCCGTTCAGAACATTTAATTCTGGCCACAGGGGGGTCGGGGCAGGTTTTTCAGGCTACCAGTAATCCCTCCAGTGCTACCGGAGATGGTTTGGCAATGGCCATAAGGGCAGGGGCAAAAGTGGCGGATTTAGCACATTTCCAATTTCACCCTACGGCCCTATTTCAGCCTGGTGCAGTCAGAAACCTCCTTATCACAGAAGCCTTAAGAGGTGCAGGGGCATTTGTGATCAATAAAAATGGAAAACGCTTCCTTTTCTCTATTGATCCCAGGGGGGAATTGGCCACAAGAGACATTGTTACCCAAGGAATAATGGAGGAGATGGATAAAAATCCTTCGGATTATGTGTATTTAGATGCGCGGCACTTAGGTAAGGGAAGATTGCTCAGTGATTTTCCCCAGGTATATGAAAATTGCCTGCTTGCTGGATATGATCTATCAAAGGACATCGCACCTCTCATTCCAGCTGCCCACTACCAATGCGGAGGGATCAAAGTAAACCGATATGGTCAAACCAGCATTAAAGGAATTTTTGCGGTGGGGGAATGTGCCTGCACCGGTTTGCATGGAGCTAACCGACTTGCCTCCAATTCACTGCCTGAAGCAATGGTCTTCGCCAAAGAAATTGCCAGATTCATTGCTGAAACACCAAGGGAGAAAGGGCCATTACCTGAACCGAGGCCTAGCATACCCGCATTCCCAATATTTAAAACCTCTCTTTGGGATGGAGCCTCACAAACCCGGTCTACATTGAAAAAATACATGTCACGCCTTTACCTCGGGACCACCACTGCACATGAAAACCAAAGGGTAAAAGAGTTGATAAAAGAACAATCCATGTTGGTGGAAAAAATATTTGCGCAAGGCCCTATTAGTGAGGACATGCTGACCTACAGAAATGTGCTAACCGTTAGTAATGCCATGATCAGCGCATTTACGCACCATAAAGATGGAACCCATAATAGCCTCGAACCACTAAATTCCCCAAAAATCTTGTAAATAATCTTTCCAACCCGATTAGGGGAAATTTGTGGGAGGCTTTTTTCAGTAACCAAAGTCACTTTAACTTTGAAATTAACCGTGTATCTTTAATAAAATTTAAACCCCAATAGTCATGAAATACTACCATTCCAAAACATTAACGAACACCTCCGTTCTAGCGTTACGCCCAAAAGTAGAAGCCGCCCTCAAGGAGGAGGGATTTGGTGTGCTTACAGAAATCGACATTCAGGCTACCATGAAGAAAAAGTTGGGAAAAGACTATCTCCCCCACCTGATTCTAGGCGCCTGCAACCCTGTTTATGCCGACAAGGTGCTTTCTATCGCCCCTCAGATCAGCACCATGCTTCCTTGTAACGTCACCTTAAGGGAGCTTGAAGACGGAGGGGTGGAAATTTCCATCATAGACCCGCTTGCCGCGATGGGGGTGGTCGGCAACCCGGATTTAGAAGTACATGCCTCGGAAGTCAACGAAAAGCTAAAGAAGGTTTTGGAAGTCATTTAATCATTGGGGTGCTTTCGATTGTTCAAAAAGGACATAACAATGTCCGTTTTCGTACATTGGCTGAAAAAAACATGGTGGTTAATCAGCGATTCTAGCCCATATGAGGGTTTTTTTCGGTCGGATGTCTTATTGGCATTAGATTGGAAAATGTGCTGACAGAACGATAATAAACTTTCAGCATTTATGGAAAAAAGCATTAACCCAACCCCAAAAACCTGGGTGTTTTTGAGCCCTAATACCAAGGAACTAGCAAAGAGGCTACCTATCTTTTTATTACTCTTCAGCTTGGGGCTGTTAAGCTCCTGCCTGGACTACAATATGGAAGTGGTGCAGGACATACAGGAAGATTTTGAAGGCATCACATCCGTATCGGTGGATGCTGCATTTTTGGAAGCGCACTACGAAGGTTCCGAAGATATGGAAGTAGTATCCCTGGATGCCATGCTTAAATCCAACCGGGGAAGCAGCCATATCATCCGCTACAAGGTGGATGGGGAAACCCTCAAAATAGAAGTGGTCTCAAGAGGAGGAAGGATAGGCAACCTAAGAACTGATGGCCATATTCTTTTAAAGGGTCCTAAGAATATGGAATTGAATCTGAACACGGGTTCAGGGAAAATAAGTGCCACCAACACGGAGGGTGTATCCCATGCCCTGTCCGTAGGATCAGGAAAAGTAGTAGCCACAGGGCTTAAGGCTAATACCATTCTCCTGCAGGCATCCTCTGGGGAGATAATGGCAAACTCGATGGAGGGAGATATTAGGGTGGAAGTTTCGTCCGGCAAAATAGAAGTGGGCAAAGTTAAAGGAAATCTTATGGCAGGGGCCAGCAGTGGTAAAATTCAACTTTCTGATATAAATGGATGGGTGGAAGCCAAGGCAAACTCTGGGGATATAAAACTTTCAAACATAGCTGAACTAGGGCCATTGGAGATAAGCTCCGGAAGAATCACAGGCTCACATTGTGGACTGGGGCCTAATACTTCCCTAAAAGCTACTTCTGGTAGGATTGAGATACATAGCTCCACTCCCCTCCATCATTTTAACTATGCGTTGAGTGCCACAAGCGGAAAGGTAAGCGTGGGCAACCATCAAAAAAGTGGAAGTTTGAATATACAAAACGGCTCCCCACATACCGTTACCGGGACCGTTACCTCTGGGCGAATAGCCATTTGGTAATATTTCTGGAAGCAAAGGGCAGGTCTCCTGCCCTTAGGCCCCAGAAAGGATGATTAAGATAAGCCCGACGATAAACAATGCGAACATCGCGGCTATCAACCCACTGGTTCCTTTCGGGGCGTCCTTAAACTCCTTCCAAATAAATACCCCCCAAAATGCGGCCACCATGGTAGCCCCCTGCCCCAAACCATAGGATATTGCCGGCCCTGCCTGCTCGGCGGCGATAATGCTAAATGACATCCCTACGCACCAGATCACTCCCCCCAATATTCCCACAAGGTGGATCTTTGGTTTACCCTGGAAATACATCCCATATGTAACCGGCTCCCCCTCCACTGGTTTACGCATCAGCAAGGTGTTGAAAAGGAAATTACTGATGAGGATACCTAGGGAAAACACAAATACCGCAGAATAGGGAGTAAATTTCCCTACCGTCGGATTCTGGAAATTTAGGGACATGGACTGTTGCACAAAGAAGTAAAACAGGGACATAAGCAAGCCACCTATTAACGCCAGTTTTAATCCTTTGGAAGGGTTTTTCTCCTCCTGCGTGCTCAGCTTTCTGTAAGCAAGCGCATCCAGGACGATGGCCACGGTGACCAGGGCTACCCCTGAAAACAAGAGCATTGGATTTCCCTGTTGCTCAGAAATATAATTGATCAGCACTCCCAAAACCAGGGCTAATCCTATTCCCACCGGGAAAGCCACCGCCATGCCTGCAATGGCTATGGCTGCCACGATAAGGATATTTGCCAGGTTGAATATGACGCCCCCGGCAAGTGCCTTCAGGTAATTTCCCATTTCTGCCTGACCCAAATCCTCCAAAAATGGCCTTCCCCCCTCCCCTATGCTTCCCAGGGTAAGGCCAAAGACCAAGGCCAAAAGCACTGTGCCAATCACATAATCCCAATAAAACAGTTCGAAACGCCAAGTAGAGGCTGCCAGTTTTTGGGTATTGGCCCAGGAGCCCCAGCAAAGCATGGTCACAAAACAAAACAGAACCGCCAGGGAATAAGAGGTGATGATGTACATGTACTGTAAAATTTTAGGTTATTTGGAGTGTGAAAAGGTAATCGGTGAGCACTCTTCACTTGGAAAAGTATCAGCCCAACCCAATTACCAGGGGTAAATATAAGCATCAAATCTCCCAAGAAACAAACCACTTTTCACGTCTTTTTTCCCAAAAACCCTGAATGAACAGAAGTTTAGTGAGCTTGGTTGGATTTATTTTCAGGAAAGGATATTTTTGGAAAGATTACATTAGAAAAATTCCATCTTTAAACCTATAAGCCCCATGTTCAAGCGCTGTATCTACCAACTACTGATTTTTTCATTGTCCCTATTGTTGATCACAGAGTCGCCGGCCCAGGAAAGGTGGAAGGCCCACTGGGTGAGTCTGCCTTCCTCTGAATTGCCCGACTATTCGGTTTTATTTGCAAGAAATGCCTTTGAGATGGTAGAATTACCTTCTTCCTTGGAGATAGATGTTTCTGCGGTGATCCGGTACAAACTATATGTAAACGGGGAATACCTGGGTCAAGGACCGTCGAACAATGACCTGTACCACTATACCTACGATAGCTATGATATTGCCCCCTACCTGGTTCAAGGCGAAAACCTGATTGCCTTGAAAGTTATAGACTTAGGGGAAATGAATCCACTTCGCTATCCCTCTGACGGGATGAAATTTATACTCAGAGGCAAGTCGGATGATTATGAATCCATTTTAAACTCGGGAAAGGGGGACTGGAAAGTTCACATTAGCGATGCTTATTCCGCCACCCGAAGAGGTCCGGATTTTGAGGTGATCAGCTATTTTGCCATGGGGGGAGGGGAGCGCATTGAAGGCAAGGCCTACCCCTGGGGATGGCAAAACCAGGATTTTGACGACACATCTTGGAAAAAACCGGCTACACTTTTGCAAGGCGAGCCTTATGGTTTTACCCACAACTATGGACTTACCGATGTAAGCCTAAGCAAACGCATAATCCCCTTTATGGATGAAAGTGAGGAGAGTAAACCCACTATCCGCAAAGTAGAAGGGATGGTTGCTAAACCCGTAGAACTGGCCTGGCAAAACGGGGATCCCATACATATCCCTCCCAATTCAAAGGCAACTATCTGGCTGGACCAGGGCTACTTGACCAAGGGCCACGTGGATTATCTTTTTTCAGGGGGCAAAGACGCCGAGGTGGAGGTGAGCTATGCCGAAACCCTTTTTACACCCGATCGAAAACAGGGGCACAGGGACGAAATTGAGGGGAAAGAATTTATCGGCCTAAAGGATATTTACCTCTTGGACGGGGGCAAAAGCCGTGAATATGGTCAATTGCTCTATCGCACCTGGAGGTATATAGAGGTAGCCATTACCACCGGCGAGGAGCCGGTAAGCTGGGAAGGTTACCATGCGAAAAAATTCATTTATCCTTTTGAGCAAAAAGCCTCCTTCCAGACCCCGTTCCAGTTGCATCAGGATATTTGGGAAGTGGGATGGAGAACGGCACTACTCTGCACAGACGAGACCTATATGGATTGCCCCTATTATGAACAGTTGCAATATATTGGGGATACCCGCATCCAGGCCTTGATTTCCCTTTATGTGTCCGGAGACGACCGGTTGATGAAAAACACATTGAATCAATTTGCCCATAGTATTACAGATGAAGGCATCACCGAAAGCCGGTTTCCCGCAAGTTATAGGCAGTATATTCCTCCTTATTCTCTTTACCTGATCAATATGCTCCATGATTTTCATTTGCATAGGAATGAGCCTGATTTTGTGGCACCTTTCCTGCCTCAGGTCGCAGGCATCCTATTTTGGTTTGAAAAGAAGTTGGGAGAAGATGATCTGCTGGGTCCCATGCCCTGGTGGTCTTATGTGGACGTGGTGGATGGTTGGGAAATGGCCTCACCCCCTGGGTTCAAAGAGGGCGGAAGCATCGTGCTGACCCTTCAGTTTCTTTATGGGTTGCAGGAGGCAGTCAAGCTCTTTGATTATTTTGGAGAGGAGCATTTAAGTGCTCATTTCAACCAACTTGAGAAGAGGCTTAGAGAGGCTTGTCTGGAAAAGGGCTGGGATAAGGAAAGGGGGTTGTTGATGGAT
>PXCO01000057.1 GCA_003565295.1 Cyclobacteriaceae bacterium | reverse complement strand
GCAGTCAGGGCATGAGGAGAACCTCACACAGAGGGATGATTATCAAAGCGAGATTCCACCCCGACCTGCGGTACGGGGCAGGTTATGACCGCTGAAAAACAAATTATAAACAGATGAAAAGTCAAATTACAATCTTTACTTAAAATGAAGCAAAATAGCATACACCCGTTTCCAGTATTATTGATTTGTGCACTCTTAGTGGCCTTACCCTCCCTGGCACAGATGGATGTCAAAAAGAGTTTAGTTCAGCGTAATGCGGAAGTAAAGAAAGTGGCAGATGGGTTTAGCTTTACTGAAGGCCCTGCAGTGAACAGGCCTGGGCACATTTTTTTTACAGACCAACCCAATGATAAAATACTAAAATGGAATTTTGAGACAGGGGAGGTAAGTACCTTTATGGAAGGTGCAGGTAGGTCCAACGGATTGTATTTCACATTGAAAGGGGATTTGATATCTTGTGCAGATATGCACAATCAACTTTGGTCTATAGATGATGAGGGAAATCATAAGGTCTTGGTGGAAAGCTATAAAGGGAACAAACTAAATGGGCCAAACGATGTTTGGGTATCTCCGAGGGGGGGAATATACTTTACGGATCCCCTGTACAAGAGGGATTACTGGGACCGTGACCCTGAAATGCAGCAGGACGGAGAGCACCTTTATTATTTAAGTGAGGATGGTCTGCAACTTATCCGGGTAGATGAGAACCTGGTAAAACCCAACGGGATCGTGGGCACACCTGATGCCAAAAAATTGTATGTGGCAGATATCGGAGACAAAAAAACATACGTTTATGACATTGACGAGGATGGTTACCTTACCAATAGGCAGCTTTTTACGGACATGGGGTCGGATGGCATGACCATTGACAATCGGGGGAATGTATATTTAACGGGTGATGGAGTCACCATTTTTAATAGTAAGGGTAATAAAATAGGTCACATACCTATAGATGCTAAATGGACCGCAAATGTTTGTTTTGGAGGGGGAGACCGGAAAACCCTGTTTATCACTGCGATGGATGCGGTGTACACGTTGCAAATGAAGGTAAGGGGCGTCTGGTAAAATACACCTCCTGCCTTACTATGCTTTTCTTGGCCTTCTTGTATTTTGTGGAGGTTTTTGGCCAGGAAGGGTATGGGCTGAAATATGCCGTACTCGGTGGAAAAAACCTAAAGGAGGAGCGCTCATTTGATGACACCCTCAGTAGGGAGAAGTATATAAAATCGCTTTTGCTAGATTTGCAAGGTCAGGGATACTTACTTGCACGTGTAAGCAACAGCAATTTTTTGGACAATGAGTTAATGGATATTACCATTGCCACCCATCAAAGGTTTGATTGGGTGGAACTAGGAAGAGGGAACCTTGAAGATTGGCTTATTTTAAGGGCAGGTATTGACTTTAGGATGTTTTACGACAAGCCGGTTAATTTTAATGCCCTCCAGAGGGCATTCGACCGTATATTACAGGTAACGGATAATCACGGCTATCCCTTTGCTAGTGTTGGACTGGACAGCCTTTATTTGGAGAACGAAAGTTTGGGTGCAGAGGTACGTCTGGATTTGGGGCCGAAAATCACCTTCGATACCCTACAGGTAACAGGAGGGTCCAGGACAAAGCCCGTATTCCTGTCGAGGAGTTTGGGCTTAATTCCAGGAGAGGCTTTTTCCCAAAGAAAAGTAGATCGGGCACTACAAACGTTACGCAACATTCCCTATGTGCAACTTGCCGATCCTCCCTCACTTACCTTTCAAAATCAGGAAGCCACACTTTATTTGCCGCTGGAAGACCGAAAGTTGAATACCATTGATGGTATCATTGGGTTTTTGCCCAACGAAATTGAGGCAAACCGCATGCTGGTGACGGGACAGTTTGACTTGGAGTTGTACAATGTCTCGGGAAAAGGAAGAAATTACAGCGTCAACTGGCAAAGGTTAAGCCAATACTCCCAAAACCTCCGGGTGGCAGCCACAGAACCTTTGGTCTTTGGAAGTAAAATTGATGTTCATGCCTCCTATTTTTTACTCAAAGAAGACACCACCTTTTTAAATAGGGACTTTGGCATCAACCTTGGATACAGAATTAATGGGAGAACATACCTTAGTTTCTTTAACAGAAGGCAAGCCGGTGATTTATTGTCCACCCATAAATTTTCCCAGTCAGATGGTTTGCCAGAAGTTGCCGATTTTAGGTTCAATAATTATGGAGGAAGGTTGCAATTTAGTGACGTAAACGATGCTTTTTTCCCCACTCATGGATGGTTGGCTTCCATTAGTACGGGACTTGGGAATAAACGGTTAATTCAGAACACCGGCCTTCCGGATGAATGGTATGATAACCTGGAAATGGTAAGCCTTCAATATTACCTGGAAGCAGATGTTTCATATAGACACCTTTGGAAGGGTAAGTTCGGCACTCTATTGAGATTGAGAGCTGGAGAGATGGATAACCAAAACCTGTTGCTAAACGACTTATTCAGGGTGGGAGGTTTAAAATCTTTTAGAGGGTTTAACGAAAATTATTTTTTTGCAAGCAGATATGCCTATTTTAACTTTGAGCCCAGATATTATTTTGACAGCAGTTCATATTTTCTGATTTTTGCAGACTTTGGCAGAATGGAAAATCAAGTAATATCTTCTGAAGTTGATTGGCCGATGGCGTTTGGCGCGGGGTTCAGCATGCAAACAGGTGGAGGCATTTTCAATTTTGTTTACGCCTTGGGAAAATCGGTGGACCAGCCATTGGGCTTCAACTACTCCCGAATACACTTTGGATATACGGCTAGATTTTAAGGGATATGAAAAGGGAGGTTTGTTTTAGCTGGTTTTTATTGATTCTTCTTACGCATGCATTCCCCCTATATGGTCAGGTGTTAGAAAAATATGAATTGAAGCCCATTAAGGAGAAGAGAAAAGTTTATGGTCAAATGGCCATATCAGAAACATATCTTGATATAAAAACATTTCCTAGAGCTGAGGTAAAGGTCACATTGCCTAGTGGAACCAGTTTTTTTGTAGATGACAGGCCACGGTGGTATGCAGAAAGGGATACTAGCATTCAGGTGACGCTGATGACACTTACAGAAAACCTGCCTGAATTCGATGGGGATTCCCTCAGACTGACCTTCCTCAATTCTTCCGGGGGCTTAGAAAGTGTCAGTGTAACGAAAGGTTATTTTGGGCGGGTGGATGCAGGACCATTTAGTGAGCAGAATGAAAATGAACAAGAGATTAGGGAAAAATCCCACCTTGTGGATTTTTTTGTTATTGCTGCCTTGTTGACCCTTACCGTCATGGCGGTTTTTAGAACGGTGAATCGCTCCGTACTTTCCTCCATGCTGAAACCCAGTAAGCTTTTTGAGGCGGATGAGGAGATGGAGTCGGGTTTTGTCTCCAAGGTGTTTTCTGCTTCCACGGTTTTTTATATTTTGGTGTTAAGCATGGCTATTGCCTTGATAGGGTTGGTGGTAATGGTATGGGCACATCCAGTGGGTCAAAGTGTCAGTACAGATGATAACACACTCTTTTTTTTCTGGCTCTGTGGGATATTAATATGTATGGGGCTGGGATTCCTGAAGTTTTTTTGGATAAAAATTTCAGCCTTCATATTTGGCCTTGAGGTAGTGGAGGTGTCCCAATTTATGTTCATGCTACGGGTTATTTCCCTTATTACACTTTCGGTTTTCCTTGTACTTTTGGTGGTGATGCTCAATCATACCATGGCTGTACAAGAGCATATTGGGGTATTGGTCAGCATCATGTTTTTTATTTATTTATTTGGGGTAGGGTTATTTTTGGTGGTCGCACAGTCTGTGGGTTCATTTAAATTTTACCATTTATTTTCTTACATTTGCACCTCAGAATTGATCCCCTTTCTGGTGATCACTAAATTACTGATGGGGTAACAGAAAAAACCAAGGAAAGACAAAAGATGAGTAAATCGACCAAAGACAGGCTTGCCAGGGTTAAAAGTATTTTGGTGTCCCAGCCAAAACCTAATGATGAAAGGTCGCCCTATTTTCAACTTGCTGAAAAATACAATATTAAGATTGATTTTAGGCCCTTCATCAAAGTAGAGCCAGTTTCCTTAAAGGAGTTTAGAAAGCAAAAGATCGATATTCTCAAACATACTGCGGTAATTTTTACCAGTAGGAATGCGATTGATCATTTTTTCAGCATCTGCCAAGACCTTAAAGTGGAAATGCCGGCAGATATGAAGTATTTCTGCATTTCAGATCAAACCGCTCACTACCTCCAGAAGTACATCGTGATCCGAAAAAGAAAGTTATTTGTGGGTGGCCGCACCGCATCTGACCTTTTTGATTATTTTAAAAAGCATAAAGGTGAAAAATATTTGTTTCCCTGCTCAGACATCCGGAAGGACGATATCCCGGATTTTCTAAACAAACAGAACATTGCCTTTACAGAAGCCATCATATACCATACAGTAGCAGCGGATTTGTCGGACTTAAAGGACATAAAATACGATATCTTGGCTTTCTTTAGCCCTTCTGGAATCAAGTCTTTGTTTCATAACTTTCCTGATTTTGAGCAGAATAATACAAGGATTGCCGCATTTGGCCCCACCACGGCACAAGCAGTGAAGGAAAAAGATTTGATTTTGGACATAGAAGCCCCTCTCCCCAATGCCCCAAGTATGACAGGTGCCTTGGAACTTTATATAAAAAAAGCGAATAAATTGTAGCATCTTTTATATCTTTTTTGAGGTAAATTCAGTTAAAATGTGTAGACTAGGTTTTCAAATGCGAAATGTCACTTACACATGATGAAATCGAGCCTGTCCTGACTGCAGTCAGGGCATGACGAGAACGTCACACAGTGGCATGATTATCATTGCGAGATTCTCCCGACGTGAATTCGGGACAGGCTATCCCGACTTATAGTGCGGGAAAAGTTATGACCAATAAAAAGCAATTATAAACACATGAAATCGAGCATGAGGAGAACCTCACACAGAGGGATGATTATCAAAGCGAGATTCCATGTGACCGCTGAAAAACAAATTATAAACAGATGAAATGGATTTACCTGTTTACAGGTGCAGTCGTCGGCTGGATCGTTATGTTGACCCTACCCCATCAAGTCCAGGCTCAACAAGATGCACAGTTTACTCAATATATGTACAATGGGCAGTTTTATAATCCGGCTTTTGCCGGCAAGGGTGGGGGATATTCCTTCTCGGCCCTACACCGGAGTCAGTGGTTAGCCTATACCAGTACCGCCGGTACAGGTGGAGCGCCCACCACGCAATTGTTGACTTTTTCAGGGGCCATAGAATCTGCAAATTTGGGTTTTGGGCTTACTGTAGTAAATGACGACATTGGATTCAGCAATAACCAGGAGATCAATCTTTCCCTTGCTTACCACTTAAGGATAGGAAGGGGTACATTGAGTTTTGGTGCTGCTGGGGGATTTTTTTCCACCACCTTAAACTATGATGATTTAAATGCTGTAAATCCCGACCCCAATATTCCTTCCTCAGGGAGGGAAAACCAAATAAACAACAACGTGTCTTTTGGTATGCTCTATGATCGCAGCAATTTTTATGTGGGAATGAGCTCTAGGAATTTCTTTGAACCCGGATTTGATTTTGGTGATGGCAGCTATGAAAACAGGCTGGAAAACCACAACTACCTGCTGGTGGGATATAGGATAAATACATTTGCCTTGTTTAGTGTCGAACCAAGTATATTATTAAAATCCATATCTATTAATAATTTTTCTTATGACGTTAGCGTTATAGGCACGTACAATAAAAAAGTAAGCCTCGGGTTAGCCTACAGAGGGGAGGAGTCAGCCTCCGTTTTGCTAGGCTATAGTCTTCTAAGGGACAACTCATTGAGATTAGGGTATGCCTTTGACCTGGTGGTGGGTGGACTAGAAGCAAAATCGCCCACCTCTCATGAGTTTATGCTGTCCTATGACTTGCCTCAAGCAAGGAGAGATTTGGAAAGAGTAATTCAGAGAACACCAAGATTTAGGTTTTAAAATTATTGTTTACAAAATGATAATTTAATTTGTGTTTTTCTGATAAAATCTACTAAATTTCGATTTGGTTAATCGATTAAATAGTTGATATTGAATGTAGTTAATAAAATGTCATTTAT
>PXCO01000172.1 GCA_003565295.1 Cyclobacteriaceae bacterium | reverse complement strand
TTTGCAAAACGTGCTGTGGAAAAACTTTTGGATATGATGTAGGTGTATCCAAACCTTTAAGGTCTTTTTTTGGACCTCAAAGGTTTTTCTTGTGCACGAGATGGGGCAAACGGATCTAAGTCTCTCGCTAACCCGCAAAGACGCAAAGGGTTTTGGATCGTTGAAGGTTTTTCTCGTGCACAAGATGTGTCATACGAATTTTTGCTTTGTCTCCGGTAAAGACCTTCGAGGTTCGGAAAAAACCCCAAAGGTCGTGGGATGACCCAAACCTTTGAGGTCTTTTTTAGCCCTCGAAGGTTTTTCTCGTGCTCAAACTGTGGCAAACGGTTTAAAGTCACTCACGTATCCGCCAAGGAGTTGTGTGGTATTGCAATGGCACTTACTTTCCATTTTCCATTTATTTGCGTGGGAAAGGTCTCTCGCTAAGCCGCAAAGACGCAAAGGGTTTTGGATCGTTGAAGGTTTTTCTCGTGCACAAGATGGTCCAGATGAATTTTTGTATTGTCTCCGTAAAAGACCTTCGGGGTTCGGGAAAACCCCAAAGGTCTTGGGGTGATCACAACCTTTGAAGTTGATGGATTTTTTCATCTTCCACTTTTGCTGATTCATCCTGTATATTATCGGGTTCACTCCCTTTCATTTCTGAGCGTTTAGGCTGTTGCTTTATTTTGCTTGCATACCAACCTCAAAAAAGTATACGTCATGAAAAAATATTTCTTTGCAGTCATTATCAATCTAATTCTACAGAACTTGACAATTGCACAGGATTCTCAATCAACAGCTAACTACACTCAGACCATAAGGGGTCAGGTGAAGGATCAGGTGACTAAAAGTGGTTTGCCTGGGGCAAGCATCAGTATTCCCGGCACGGAACCTTTAAAAGGAACCATTACAGATATGGATGGCAATTTTGTACTAACTGAAGTGCCCACGGGAAGGGTTAGCCTTCATGTCAGCTTCATAGGATATGAGAATGCTTATTTAAGGGAAATTCCCGTGAGCAGCGGAAAAGAGGTGGTGCTGGAAATCGTACTGCGGGAAAATCTGGAGGATATGGAAGAAGTGGTAGTCAAAGCCGGGGGAAATCCACAGGATGCCACCAATGAATTGGCCATGGTATCTGCCCGTGGATTCGATATGGAGGCAACCAACCGGTTTGCAGGAAGCCGAAACGACCCTGCCAGGATGGCCCAGAATTTTGCAGGTGTAAGTGGTGCCAATGATTCCAGGAATGATATAATCATTCGAGGTAACTCCCCAACCGGAGTACTTTGGAGATTGGAAGGAATAGATATTCCAAATCCCAACCATTTTGGTGCCATGGGCACCACCGGGGGTCCCGTGAGTATTTTGAACAATAACCTTTTGGGCAAAAGTGATTTTATGACAGGGGCCTTTCCCGCCCAATATGGTAATGCCACAGCAGGGGTATTTGACCTAAATATGCGAAAAGGAAATGCCCACAAACGGGAGCACCTTGTTCAGATGGGATTTAATGGGCTGGAGCTGGGTACCGAGGGGCCACTTGGAGGGGAAAACGGTGCCTCTTACCTGATCAATTATCGTTACTCCACCCTTGCATTGATGCAAAACGTAGGTTTTTCATCAGGTACAGGAGATGCCATTCCTTATTATCAGGATCTATCGTTCAAGGTGGATATACCCACCAATAAGAAAGGGCGTTTCACGCTTTTCGGTATTGGGGGAAGAAGTAATATAGACTTGATCGGTTCCAAAGTGGATAGCAGTAGCACTGATCTATATTCAGAACTATCACAAAACATTTACAACAGGGCCAAAATGGGCGTCATTGGATTGACGCATACCAAATATTATAATGACAACACCTACGGTATCACCTCCTTTTCAGCGGACCATAGCTTTTCTGGCAATGTGGTGGATTCCTTAAGTTTGGAAACCAGGGAGCCTGTCCCATCTTATAGAAACAGCTATGGTTTGAGCAAATACAGGGCGCAATATCATTTTCACCAAAAGCTCAATCAAAAAAACAATTATATCGTTGGCTTCAATTATGATATTTTGGGTTTCAATTTGCAGGATAGTGTTTATAGAGCCACATATGATCATTTTGTGGAATTGAGAAATGAAAGTGGACATTCGGGGTTAGTGCAGTCCTTTATTCAATGGAAGCACAGATTCAATAATGAATGGACGGGTACCTTAGGCCTTCACCATCAATATTTCACATTAAACGGCTCACAACAAGTGGAACCAAGGATGGGGATGAATTTCCAGCCTTCCGACAGAAGTTCCTTCAGCTTCGGGTATGGCCTTCATAGCCAATTACAACCCCTTCCCATCTATTTTCTGGAAACCGATCTAAAAAATGGTGAATTCGTAAGGACCAATGAATCCCTTGATTTTACCCAATCACACCACCTTGTAGCTGGTTATCAATATCAATTCTCACCTGATATAAGACTTAAGACAGAAATTTACTACCAGCATTTATTCAATGTGGCGGTAGAAAAACATCCGAGTAGTTTTTCCATGCTTAATGCCGGGGCGGATTTTGGGATTCCAAATGTGGACAGCTTGGTTAACCAGGGTCTTGGTAGAAACCATGGGTTGGAGCTTACCCTTGAGAAGACCTTCAGCCAATCCTCCTATTTTCTGGTCACGGCCTCCATTTTTGATTCAAAGTACCAGGGAAGTGATGGACAATGGAGAAACACAGCTTTCAACAGCCAGTATGTATTTAATGGGCTATTCGGTAAGGAATGGAAAATGGGCTCCAACAACAGGATATTAGCCTTAGATTTGAAGAGCACGCTAGCAGGAGGGCAATATATTACCCCCATTGACTTGAATGCAAGCATAGAAGCTCAAGAAGCTGTTTTTGAAAGGGATAGGGCCCATTCCATAAAAAACCCTGCCTATTTCAGAACTGATTTTAAGATCGAATATAGGGTAAATAAAAAGGGTCTTACGCACGAATGGTCTTTGGATATACAAAATGTGTTCAACAATCAAAACATGTTCAGACAAACCTACAACCCTATCACCAGAGATATTGTAAACAGTTATCAGCTTGGCATTTTCCCTATTCCTCAGTATAGGTTGACCTTCTGATGGGAAATAGAATCCTTGAAAATCCCAAATAACCTTCTTTCTTTGTGGCTTCATGTACGAATTTGCCCGTCAAGTTTAATTAGCTGACATGATCCTAAGGCCCAATGAGAGTAAATGAACCCTATGACCGATTATTAATGATGGCAGGCTTGTCCATATTAATCAGTTTACTTAGTGATCAAAGTCCTTTTATCAAAGTTTTCATAGTTACAATGTTAACCACAGTTGCCTATTGGGAGGGGAATTACCAGATTGTGAGCATGGTGAGGTCAAAATTCCCAAGGATAGATCAAACCAAAAAGAGGATAACCTCACAAGTGATCTTATCGCTAACCTACACGGTATTGGTAAGCTTTCTTTTGGTGGGAATACTGCATCTGATTTCCTACGCCCCTTTTACGTGGGAATACTCTGTGAGAATTCTAATCATGGGCCTGATCATTACCGCCATAATATCCATCGTTTATGAAACGGTTTTTTATTTTGAGCTTTGGAAAGAGGCCTTATTGGAAGGAGAAAGGCTGAAGAAGACAGAAGCGAGGCTGCAATTTGAAAGTTTGAAAAACCAGGTCAATCCGCATTTCTTGTTCAACAGCCTAAATACGCTGTCTTCATTGATCCATGTAGATCCCGACAAGGCAGAAAAATTCACGCAACAGTTTGCACAGATTTATAGGTATGTGCTTGAGGTTAAGGATAAAACCTTTGTTCCATTGGAAGAAGAGTTGGAATTCTTAAATACTTACATTTACCTTCAACAGATCCGGTTTGGAAACCAATTGGTTTTTGAAAATAAGGTGTCCAAATCTGAAACGGAATACTTTATTCCCCCATTAACATTACAGAATCTTGTGGAAAATGCCATCAAACATAATATTGTCAGTGAAAAAAAGCCACTTATCATTAAACTGTGGATTGATGGCCAATGGATAAAGATTTCCAATAACCTACAGGATAGAAAAGAACATGAGGTCTCGACCAAAACCGGGCTGCTTAATATCAAACAGAGATTCCGTTTGGTTGCTGATGAACAACCTAGATTTTACAGACAGGATGGTTATTTTTATGCCGAGGTACCACTTATAAAAGGAGAATAAAATGGAAGCGATCATAGTAGAAGATGAGCATTTGGCCGCTGAAAGGTTAAAGAGGCTAATTGAAAAAGTATCGCCGGACATTCAAGTCAATACGCTTTTGGGGACGGTGGAGGAAACCGTTCACTACTTGAAAAACCATTCAACTGACTTAATATTTTTGGATATTCACCTGGCAGATGGCTCCAGCTTTGAAATCTTTGATCAGGTTTCGGTAAGTGTGCCGATTATTTTCACCACTGCATATGACGAATATGCCCTGAAGGCCTTCGAAGTTAACAGCATCGCTTATTTGCTGAAACCAGTGGATGAACAACAATTGAAAAAAAGCCTGGAAAAATTATCCCAGATCCAGCATCAGTTCCCACTCGGAATGGAGCAACTACTATCATCTTTCAGAGAGAAGTCCATTCAATACAGACAAAGGCTAATGGTGGTCTATGGAACAAAACTAAAAGCAATAAAGGTGGATGATGTAGCGTACTTTTTTGCAGAGAATAAATTAGTATATCTGAAAGATAAAACCGGCCATAATTATATCTTAGACGAGACGCTGGATCAACTTCAACCCACCTTAGATCCTTCTTTGTTTTTTAGGGTAAATAGGGGGTTTATCATCAGCATTGATGCCATAGACCAGATGAATAGTTATTCCAGGAGCCGGATTAAAATTGATCTCAAACCCGGATGCGAAAAAGAATGTATAACGAGCACTGAAAAAACACCTGACTTTAAGAATTGGCTCTCCAAATAGAAATTGATGGATGGCAATCATCGTATTGATTTTTTGAATATTATTGAAGGATAATAATTTGTCCTAAATAATAAATAGAGGAGAAATTAAGCAATCAATTCAAAAATAACCTAAAATGGAAAAAATCATTGCACTATTGGTTTTCTATAGTGGCTTCTCACTATTGCTTTTTTCTTTTTCCTGCCACTCCCCAAAATATGAAACGGATTACGGCAAATGGGAGGTTTTTGGTGGAACTAAGGATGCCGCCCGCTACTCTTCCCTTACCCAAATTAACAAAGAAAATGTGGGCCAATTGCAAGTGGCATGGACTTACCATACCAAAGACTCCACTGCCACCAGCCAGATTCAATGCCAACCCATAGTGGTGGATGGTGTCCTATACGCAACCACCCCACAGGTAAATGTTTTTGCATTGGATGCTGCGACCGGTAGGTTAAGGTGGAGGTTTAACCCCTTTGATATGCTGGGAGGGCAAAATTCCTGGGCAGGGACTAACCGGGGTGTGACCTACTGGGAGGAAGGAGATGATAAACGTATTCTATTTTCAGCTAGTCATTACCTGATCGCACTGGATGCGGAAAGCGGCCGGCCAGTCACCACTTTTGGGGATGGAGGTAAGGTGGACTTGCGTAGGGAATTGGATACCGACTTGGAGGAATTTCTTTTGGTTTCAAATACCCCCGGGATTGTGTACGGTGATAAAATCATCATGGGCATGCGGCTTTCGGAAGGCTTGGATGCGGCTCCGGGGCATATCCGTGCTTATAATATCAAAACAGGGGAAAGGGAATGGATCTTTCACACCATCCCTCACCCGGGGGAATTCGGTCATGAGACCTGGGAAGAGGATTACTGGAATTACATAGGCGCCGCAAACAATTGGGCGGGAATGAGCCTGGACGAAAAAAGGGGCATTGTCTATGTCCCCACAGGTTCGGCCTCTTATGATTTTTGGGGAGGATATAGGCATGGGGAAAACCTCTATGCCAATTCATTAATTGCCTTGGATGCCGAAACGGGAGAACGTATATGGCATTTTCAGGCCGTTCACCATGATATTTGGGACAGGGACTTTCCGGCCAACCCCAACTTGATTCGCTTAAGAAAAGACGGCAAATGGATAGATGCTGTGGCACAAACCTCCAAACAGGGCTACCTGTATGTTTTTGATAGGGAAAGTGGCGAGCCTATCTGGCCCATAGAGGAAAGGGAAGTGCCCCAATCCCACTTGCCTGGAGAAAAAAGCTGGGCAACCCAGCCCCATCCCACTTTGCCCGATCCCTATATGCGCATGGTTTACACCGATGAAGAAATCCTGAACCTAACCCCGGAATGGGAAGAGGATATCCGGGCTAAGTTGGAAAACGTAAAGTATGGACATATGTGGCTGCCGCCCAGTCATGAACATGGCATAGTGCTTTTTCCCGGAATGGACGGTGGAGCTGAATGGGGGGGCTCCTCCTTTGACCCGGAAACCCAAACCATGTACATCAATGCCAACCAAATCCCCTGGGTGATCAAAATGAGGGAAAACCCCAAATCTGCTGAATTGGGAGAGGGAATTTATGTAAACTACTGTGCCAACTGTCATGGCATTGACAGGAAGGGCAACCCTCCAGCCTTTCCTACGCTGGAAAGGCTGGAGGATACTTATAATAAGCAAGAGTTGGAGGCTTTGATCAAGAATGGAAGAGGGGCTATGCCTGCCTTTGCGCATATCCCGGAAGACCATAGAAAGGTGTTGGTGGATTTCCTTTTGGGGAATGTGGATACGGAAAAAAAGGAACTTTCCGGTGGACCGCAAAGGCTAAAACCCCAATATGTGATGGAGGGGTATTCGCGGCTACTTACCGATGATGGGTATCCGGGGATCAACCCACCTTGGGGCACGCTAACCGCCATGGACATGAATACTGGGAGAATAAAATGGCAATCGGTATTGGGGGAATTCAAGGAGCTTACCGAAAAAGGTATCGCCCCTACTGGCACTGAAAACTACGGAGGCCCGGCAAGCACAGCGGGAGGCTTGGTTTTCATCGCTGCCACCAAGGATCAAAAAATCCGGGCTTTTGACAAAGACAATGGACAAATCCTTTGGGAACATGAGCTTCCCGCTTCCGGTTTTGCCACTCCTGCCGTTTATGAGGTGGATGGAAAGCAATTTGTGGTGATTGCTGCGGGAGGGGGCAAGGGAACCCCATCAGCCGATGCCTATGTCGCCTTTTCGCTTCCCGATTGACAAATTTTCTTTTATTGCAAAATATTGAAGTTCACTTTAGGTATGAAAGCAAAAGCAAAACCCAAATTTGGCAGAAGGATTTTCTGGGATGTGGATTTCGACAATATAGACTATAGTATCAAATATAAGTTTGTGATAGAGCGTGTTTTTGAGCGGAGGATGTGGAGGATATCAGAAATTGCCATTCAATTTTACTGGAATGGCGTATGTTTTCCTGAAAAATCCCCATATTTTGCGGATTAGTTTCTCCGGGCTTGGAAACCTTTAGTAATGGAAAGCCCTGAGAGTTTATTGGCATTTTAAATTATACATGAAGACACCGGTATTTCCCTCCTTATTATTCGTGATGGCATTCCTCCTAGCCTGTGGTTGCGAACAAAAAAAATCCCCTTTTGATGTTTCCCCGACCGAAAGGCTTGACCCCAATAGAAGCATGGAACCCTATCCTTCCATTGCTTTACCCCAAGGGATAGACCTTGAGACCCCTAGGTGGAGGGGGATAGACTTAAGCCCAAAACCACCTGTTGTTCCCTTATCTGCCAATGAACAGGTGAACACCTTTGTGCTAAAACCGGGGTATTCCATAGCACCTGTATTGTCCGAACCAAATATCATTGAGCCTGCCGCCATTCAATTTGACGGCAACGGGAGGATGTATGTGCTGGAACTAAGGACCTACATGCAGGATATAGATGCCAGTGGTGAGTTGACCCCTGTAAGCAGGATTTCGCGATGGGAAGACAAGGACAATGACGGGGTGTATGAAACCGGAGTGGTTTTCCTGGACAGCTTGGTATTTCCGCGTTTTGTGGTACCCTTCGGTAAAAACACCATATTGACTATGGAGTCCAATCAGGACCACGTGTATAAATATACCGATACTAACAATGATGGTAAGGCCGATAAAAAAGAGCTGTTTTTCACGGGTCTAGGACGCTCAGGGAATGTGGAGCATCAGACCAGTTTCCTTACCTGGGCCATGGACAATTGGATGTACAGCACCTATAATGCCAAGCGCATAAGATGGACTCCTGACGGAGTGATCCAGGAGCCAACCGGAAATCCATACGGACAGTGGGGGGTGACCCAGGATAATTACGGTCAGGTTTGGTTTCAAGATGGGGCAGGGGGGGTACCCCAAAACTTCCAGTTTCCAATAGTATATGGGAATTACCAGGTGAAAGGGCAGTTTGAAGAGGGTTTCAGGGTGCCCTACAGCCTGGTGAAACTAGCGGATTTTGAGCCCGGCATGAGGGAAACCAAAGAGGATGGCTCACTAAACAATGTGACCGGTGCAGCGGGAAATGATGTGTTTAGGGGAGACCGTCTCCCTTCAGAACTGATCGGTCAATATTTTTATGGTGAACCTGTGGGAAGGATTGTTCGGCAGGTGCGTTCAACAAAACGAGGGGGGCTTACTTTTATCCAGAATGAGTATTTAGCCGATGAAACAGAGTTTATCCAATCCACGGATCCCCTTTTTAGGCCTGTGGATATGGCCACCGCCCCTGATGGCACCCTGTACATTGTGGACATGTACAGGGGAATTATACAGCAAGGGAACTGGACACAGGATGGGTCATACCTACGTACCAAAATCCAGCAATATCAGATGGATGATATTGTGGGAAATGGGAGAATCTGGAGGCTTAGTTACGAGGGAATGCCCAGAAGCAAGGAAAAGCCCAGAATGTACGACGAATCCCCTGCCCAGTGGGTAGAGCACCTGGAGCATCCCAATGGATGGTGGAGGGATATGGCCCAAAAGCTGTTGGTATTGGAGCAGGATAAATCTGTGGTGCCGGAACTTATGATCATGGCCATGAAGTCATCGAATGAGTTGGCCAGGATACATGCTTTTTGGACATTGGAGGGCTTGGGTTCCTTGAAGGCGGCAGAGGTTCGTACCTGGCTAAAAGAAGAAAACCCTCAATTCCGGATTCAGGCTTTAAGAGCTGCAGAAACATTATATAAATACGGGGAATTGGCACTTTCCAAAGATATCCAGGAAATGACGAAGGATAAGGATCCCTCTGTGGCCATACAAGCCATTCAGTCGGCCTACATATTGGGACTTGAGGGATTGGAGGATTTACTGAGAGACGCACCTAAGAACAACCCGTCTGAGGGTGTTCACCTGGTCTCACAGCAGATACAGCAAAAATTGGAAGAAGCCAAGAAACTTTCCAGCACCCAATTTTTGGCACACGAACAGGAATTGTTTCACAAGGGGAAAGCCATTTATGATGGATATTGTGCCGCATGTCACGGGGTAAAGGGCCTTGGCACCCCTACTGGAAATAATGGTGAATTGATTGCTCCTGGGTTTTCCGGTTCCCCTAGAATTATGGGGCATCCCGAGTACGCTGTTAAAATCCTTTTGCATGGTCTGACAGGAGCGATTGAAGGCAAGGAATATGAAGGAGTAATGATAGCCATGGCAGAAAATGACGATGAATGGGTTGCCGCTGTGACCTCTTATATCCGCAATGACTTTGGCAACAAAGCCAGCTTTGTGGAGCCTGGGTTTGTGGCAAAGGTCAGGGAGGAAACCAGTGACCGTAATTCAAATTATGGTTTCGATGAATTGGTGCAGGAGATCCCCAAAATGCTATTTCCCCAGGATACTTGGAAGGTGAGTGCAAGTAGCACTGCTTTTCCCGGTGTAGGTTCCACCAAGGATCCCTCTTTGGTATTTGGTTATAGAGGTTGGAGAACAGCGTCCGAGCAAAGCCCTGGCAACTGGTTTCAAATAGAGCTTCCCCAGCAGGCCCTACTTACCGAGGTACATTTTGAGGCAGAAGGGGAAAATTATCCCAGGTCATTTGCCGTGCAGGTATCCCAGGATGGCCAAGAATGGAAGCACCTGGGTGAAGCTAAAGGTGAAAAAGGCCTTAACCGCTTCCATTGGGATGAAAAAACACAGGCCAGGTTCCTACGTATGGAATTGCTAGAGGGCTGCGAATCCCCTTGGCAAATGAAAAAGTTGAGTGTGTTTGCGAGGTGAGGTATTATAAGCCCTGGATTTTTGGATTTTTCCAAATTCCGGTTTTTCACGGAGACGGAACTTCAATCCGACTGACCCATTATTTGCACGAAAGAAACCTTCGAGGTCCAAAAAAAGACCTCAAAGGTTTTTGTGCGCTGACCTTTGGGGTTTTCCGAACCCCGAAGGTCTTTTTATTGTATTGATTATCAATATCCTACACCCATTTTGTTGACGTTGGAAACCTTCCGAGGTCCTGAAAAAGACCTCAGAGGTTTTATTTAATTAGGAACGGGACCTGCTTCTCAGGTAGAGTTTCATCCAGAAAAAATAGATGGATATCTTATTGTAAACAGGGAATTTTTCCTTCCTTATCAAGGAGAGAATCTCCCTTAAAGGTGTCCCTTTTTCATATAAGCCAGCCATCTTTGCCCGGAAAAGTTGTTTTTGCTCCCGGAAAACCGGTGCCACCTTTTTCCTGTTCAATACTATAGAAGCTTTGTGCAGCCAATGCGACCACTCGCTGATGCTAAATCCTATCGCCAGGATATTTGAGGTATTTTTATAAAGGTCAAGGGATTCCTCCGCAATTTTCCGCAGTTGAATTCCATCCTCAGCCGAATAGTTTAGGATTTCCTTTTTTAAATCGGCCTTTGATAATGTTTTCTTTGAAAACCTGCCTGAGCAATTAAAGCGAACAAAATCATGAAACCTTGAGGGGTGAAGATATCCTTCTCCAAAGGGGCCATTATACACCCTGTTGTCAAACAATAGACAAGGTCTTCCACAGGCCATGGCATCATATGCGGACCTTCCAATACCTATCACCATATCTGCTTTATTGATTTCATCTGCCAAGTGAAAAACAGGGTTTTCATGTTTATTGATAGCTAAAAAGTTTACTTCTATATCCCGGCAGATTTCTTCAAGCCACTCATTGGCCTCATTGCTTTGGCAAAGAGACAAAATAGTCTTTGCGGTTTTTCCAATTGGGTTCTTCGGATAAAACACCTCCAAATCCACACCATTTAACACCACATCTGCCTTAAAACCTTTTTGATCAAGATACTGTCGAACTTCTTCTGAAACTGCTATATGCCTATCTGCCAAAGGTGAAGGTTGCTCGAGTTCGGGGATGGGGCCATGGCAAACCTGCACAATGGGGCCTTGACCATACAGATAATTCACTGTAGTGGTATGACTAGCTATGATGAGGTCATAGTGGTTGTCAGATTTAAACACCACCCCAAAATCAGATTCAATTTTATCGGAAATTTCCCCAGGGTGATGGGTAAAATACTCCACCTTTAAATGATCCTTAATGGCCTTAATCAGGTAATAGGTGAAGAGTTCCGTTCCTCCTACGGAAAAGAGATGGTTACAGGCAACTAGTATTTTTTTATCAGTTTTTGGCATAGGCATACATCAAAAAATGAATTGTTTAGCTGAACGTTATTTAAACTGAAAGGTTTCCGGTTTTGGCCTAGCTCATTCAGCAGAAGTTATGTAGGCTTTTAATTATCACTGCTTGAACTAAAGTCATGGGGGATACCTTAATATCCCCCGTGGTACCTCTAAGCATCTTGTTTTAAATGATTGTAATATGCGGTAATCCTGAGTAAATCCCCGCGTCTATCCTGGGATAGCCCATATTTCCGCATAAACAGGCGAATTTCAGGAGACTTGTCATCCATCAGCTCCAATAGGTCTCGTTTCTTTTGATTGAATGCAAGAATTTGTTGGCCAGTTAAAAAATAGAAGTTGAATGCCAGTCTGTTTTGCCCGGGAATGGGTGGTCCCCACATAGGTCCCATATGCATTCCTGCCCATGCCATATTGTTCATCCCCCGGGCATCTATGGTGATGTATTCTCTGCACAATAAGGTCATATCCTCACCTTCAAACAACAATTCAAAGAAGGTAGGCACCTTATATTCAGAATGGGAAGAATAGGGAAGACTATAAAAAACCCTTACTCCCCCTAGTTGCTGATCAAATATCTCAAAATGATGTACAGATACTGCACTAAAGGTTTTGACGGTCTTCTTTTGTACCTTCACCAAGTTGTTTTCCAGATCGTATTTAATCATGCCTTCCATAATTTCTCCATCGGCCAAGTACACTTTTCCGCTATGCCATAATTGGGAAGGAAAACTATGAGCATTGGCTCCATACACGTAAAACAATAAACAAATCAAAAACAGATAGCCTCGTTTTTCCATGATAATAGTTTGGTTTGGTTTTCATTTTTCCATTACGTAAACAATTTTGTTTTGGTTGGTCAAATGACCACTAATTAAATAATGCGTATTAAAAAAAGGCTTTTTCAGTCAAAAAATCTAACTTTGAATTGGCTTACCAATCGTTCCACGTTGATGAAAGGCCATAAAAATCAGCCTGGGCTGAATAGGCTGGGAGTATCGGTTTGGGTTGTCACTAGAATCATGCTTTTTGCCTAAGTTCGATGACGATTACCTGGGGGATATAAAAGAAGATTAGATGATCAACATTATGATCGTTACTATGCCTGGGGCCACCCCGACGGCTTGGAGGGCGGGAAAAACGAAAAGGCTTTTGACGAAATGATTGAGCATATAGAATATGCCGATAAAATTATGATGCTTGCTCTGCTGTAATTGGCCTTACATCCAATGGGAAACATTAAATTTTAAACGATAATGCCATCCCTTCCCGTTTTATATGAGAGAAAGATCAGTATTCCGAAGCCGCAATATTGCAGTACTGGCATCAGTAGGTCTGAACCAACTAAGGGAGTTATTCCACTCAAATGGTCCTTATTCAACAAAGAGTATCCAAAAGTAAAATGGAATAGTTCCGGCAAATTCCAGTTCTCCATCTTCTTTTTTTCTCAATAAAAACCCATCTGCCATATTGAAAGGATGGAATGAATTCCGGTATGGATTCCCATTAATAATATTAGAATGCCCAATCAACAGGTGAATACCATCAGAATGGGTGCCTTCCTTGATGATTTCAAATACATCGTCATACATAGGGCTTTTTGAATTCTTGTTATGGTGATTAAGCCTACTGTCAATTTGGAAGGAAAGATCCAAATCCATGAATTCTATGGTTTGGGCGGCCCTGCAAAACTCACTGCTGACTGCTGCACCTATTGGAATTTTAAGCCTTTGAATGGCATTGCCAATAATTCCAGAATTTCTTTTTCCCTCCTCACTTATTTGTCTGGCCACATCTGGATCGCAGGATTTCCACCATTCAGGCACTGGTGAATTCACTCTATCCACTCCCATACTGGCCTGGGTATGCCGTAAAACCAGCGCATAGTCTTTATTTTCATGTTCCATTTTTTTGAGCAGGTTAACGGTGTTCCTTGCCATGGAAACATTGGGAGTAATCAATATTGGGAGGGTAAGCGTGGTGTTAGGCGTATTCTCAAAGAAATAGTTCACATAATAAACACCGGGGTCATTATCAAGAACAGCTGCTCCTGAGGCGTCAATAGTAATGGTGGACTTGTCCTCGCTGGGCATAAATACAGCAGGATTATTAGTTTCAATCAGAAGGTTATAACTATTTTCTGAATGCTCCACAAAAAAAATCCCATCTTCAAATTCTTCAGATAAAATCAGATTATTGTGCTGTACATCTATTTCCGGGACGCAGGAAAAAACAAAGATTAATCCTGTAATCAGTAACAATGCATTGCTAGTTTTGATTTTTTTCTCCATTTTAATTAGGCTCACATAATTTTAATCAAAAAAAGTTTTTCACACTACAAAAAGTGTATCTCAAATTTAAAAGGTAAAACTAATACTGAGATTTATAAAAACAAGTACTTCCCACATTTTTTACCGAAGCAGGGCTTAAAATAAAAAATCTTCTTTATTTATTAAAGCAGCACTGACGGGTGTCTGGAAGCCATAAAAATACCTCAATGAAACAAAAATCCATTCCCTTATTCTTATAACCTTGACCAATTTGATGAACAGTTGGCAGAAAAGGTATTATGGTAGATTGGGAGGTAGTGAGAGGCATACCGGATTACCACAATTGTAATTTTTATTTTCAAAACCCATTTTTTAAACTATGTTTGAACTGAAGACCTTATGCCTAAAAATAGTTTAATTTTGTTGCCTTTAACTTTCTATAATTGAAATGTACGTATCCGTTGATTGTGTTTTGTTCGGCTATAAAAGTGAGTTAAGTATTTTTTTGATCAGAAGGACAAATCCTTATTTCAAAAACAAATGGTCATTACCAGGCAGCATCATTTTTGAGGACGAAAGTTTAGAATCCGCAGCTAAAAGGACGGTATTTGAGCTTCTGGGGTTAAAAGACGTGAAATTAATTCAGGTTCAGGCTTTCGGTGATCCGGAAAGAACGTTAGGCAAACCCAGGATTCTTACCGTGGCCTATCTTT
The DNA here is from genome assembly GCA_003565295.1 of Cyclobacteriaceae bacterium. GTDB lineage: Bacteria > Bacteroidota > Bacteroidia > Cytophagales > Cyclobacteriaceae > Pleomorphovibrio. Next base: position 9,092 of record PXCO01000172.1, on the reverse strand, counting down.
GCCTATTGAACAGAAATCACTATAATCTAGAATTAAAGGTTAAAAACAGAACTTTTATATCACAAACCAATGAGGAAGAAATTATTTTGGAAGGAAAATGGTTTCTTGCTGAGGAATTAAAAGACCTTCCACAGGACCATTTACAAATTGCCCAATATTCACTTAATCATTTAAAGGAGATTTTTAAAAACAGTTCATTGGGCTTGAGCTTGCTTCCTGAGAAATTCACCATGAAAGAATTACAGCATTTGTATGAGTGTATTTTTGGCATGAACTATGATCCTAGTAATTTTAGAAAGAAGATGATTAAAAACCATCAGTTAAAGGAATGGATTCAGTGGGACGGAAATGGCAGCAAAAAGAAAACTAAATTATATTCACTGCCAAAAAGTAAAAATTAACTTTAACAAGTAAATCCAATTAATACTCCCTTACTCACTGCCATAATTCCTGTTTTTTAAAAATTGGGAAGGAGATACTTTTTTTATTTCCTTAAATTTCCTGTTAAAATTTGAGATGTTTTTGAAACCTGATTCATAACATGCCTCGGAGATATTGGTTTCTTTTTCCATAAGTAACCTGCAGGCATATCCAATTTTTATTTCATTCAAGTATCGAACAAAAGTCTTTTGATGGATTCTTTTAAAATAACGACTAAAGGAAGAGGGGTTCATGTTAACTATCCCTGCTGCAGACTCAAGGCTAATTCCCTCTTTGAAATTTCCCTCAATAAAGCTGTAAAGCTTCTCAAGTTTATTCTCCTTAAAGTTGTCATTTTCTTTGAAAAAGTTGTTACAGGAAAGAATTTCCTGGTTCCCGCTATTTTCCAAAAGCTTCAAGATGTCGAGAACCATTATTACCCTGTCAAAATCCTGACAAGATTTTAGCCTGTCCACCTTTGCCAAAACCTGGTGAAAATCAATGTCGGTAAAAAGAATTCCTTTATTGGATTTGTCGAATAAAGCTCTGATCCTGTTAAACTCTGGAATCTGCATGAGGCAATGGGTGAAACTTTCCATAAAATGAATTACCACTGTTGGGGTTTGAAGGGTCTGCCGCTTATCAGTTGAATCTTCCATTTGCCATTGATGAGGTAAATTCCCTCCTATAAGCACAATATCTCCGGGCTTGAATTTTTTCATCCCATCACCCAAATATAATGTGCCATTTCCATGGAGAATAATAGCCAACTCCGGTTCAGGGTGATAGTGCCATACTTTCAAGAATTGATAGGACTGAAAGTCCACACTAAAAGAACAATTTTGGTGAATGGATCTGGTCAATTTTTGCAAATGTGCCTTCATAAATGTAAAAATAATATAAATCCTCTAAATTCAGGAGAGCCCTGTTGATGTTTGGTTAAAAAGATGTAAACATAAATAAATTATAATGTATGTTTTTAAAAAACAAAAAAATAAATAAAACAGCTATTTGGTGATAAAAATTTTTTGATATTACAGGTTTTACCGTAATAAATTTTAAGGTAATTTTTTACCAAAAAAATGATAATAATAATAAATGCAAAATAAGTATTGATAAAAGTCATTTTTTAGGTAGATATGGTTGATTAGTTTTTTCAAATTTGAATACTTTAAGATACTGAAACATCGAATGGATAACTTAATAATTTGAAAATGAATAATTTATGAATCATTTCTATTTGTCAAAACCCAAAAACCAACATGTATGAAAAAAGAACTACTTATTTTCTGTTTGTTATTGGCTAGCTACTCAATTTCAGCTCAACAAGAAACAGTAACCGGAAAAGTCACAAGTGCACAGGATAATGAGACCTTGCCTGGAGTAAATGTGATGGTAAAAGGTACCAATAGGGGAACTATTACGGACATTGACGGGGAATACCGCATAGATGCACCGGATGACGGAACCTTGGTATTTAGTTTTATTGGGTTCGAACAGCAGGAAGTACCCATAGGTGGGCGTTCCGTGGTGGATATCCAATTAAAGGAAGATGTGGGCCGCCTAGATGAGGTGGTGGTAGTGGGCTATGGCTCAAAGGTAAAACGGGATATTACTGGTGCGGTTTCCTCGGTCAAATCAGAGGAACTGGAAAAAGTGCCTTTGCCCTCTTTTGACCAAGCGCTACAAGGTCAGGCTGCTGGAGTAAATGTCTCCTCAAGTAACGGGGTTCCCGGAGCACCAACAAGGGTAATGATTCGTGGAACAAATTCCATATCCAGTGGTACTGAACCCCTTTGGGTAATTGATGGGATGATATTGAGTAACCAAGGGGGTGGGGAAATCTCAGGCTTTGCAAGGTCCAATCACGGTACTACTCCACTTAACCCTTTAGCCACCTTAAACCCAAATGACATTGAATCAATAGAAGTGCTCAAAGATGCCTCAGCAACGGCCATTTATGGTTCCAGGGGAGCTAATGGAGTGATCATCGTCACCACTAAATCTGGGGCCGGCACCGGAGGAATAGACGTCAACATGACCTATGGAGTCAGTGAGGTGGTCAGAGGCCCGATGCAAATTGGCTTCACAAATGGGTCAAACTGGTTGTCATTGGTGGATCAAGCCAGGGATAATAGTGGGTTGTTCCCCTTTGATCCCAACGCCATATTAAACGACGCCCGGGATCCCAACGCAGTTTTGACCAGAGATCAATTAGCGGATATTAACTGGTTTGATGAGGTTTTAAGGCAAGGCAGCTTTATGGATGTGGGGGTATCCACTTCTAAGGCCGGAGATGGGATAAGGTATTTTCTATCGGCCAATTATAGGAATGATCAAGGCATACAAACAGGAAGCCAATTGGAACGTTACTCCACCCGGGCAAACGTAGATTTTGAACCTGTGAAAAACCTGGAAATAGGAACCAGGATTTCGTTAAGTTATACAAAACAAAAAAGGCCACCAAATGGCGGTGCACCCGGAGGAAACACAAATATGGCAACAGGCGGGTACAATATGGCAATTACAGGAGCTTTGCCCATATTACCCATACATCATCCTACTGTAAGCGTGGATGGAAGGCCCATATTATTTGACCCCTTTTCCGGCAGAAACCTAAGAGCCACCGTTAACAGGGACAATTATTTAAACGATGTGGACACCTACCGAGCATTAGGGGGGTTATTTGCAGAATACAAACTACCTTTTCTTGAGGGATTATCCGTAAGAACTGAATTATCTGCCGACTTGCTGCATACCAGCAATGTGGAGTGGGGAAATACGGTGATCAGGGAGAGGAGTCCATATGCCTTTGACTTTTCTTCGACCTTTAACCGATTAAATTACAACCTGTATGCCACATATAACAGGGAGTTTGCTGATATTCATCATATTAACTTTGTGGTGGGAACAGAAAGTACAACCCAACAGCAGCGCACAAGAAATATTGAGGCACAAGATATCTTTGGTGTTTTGCCAGAGGTGGGAACACCCGGTGACATCATGAGGGTAAGTGCCGGATTAGGTGGTGAGATTTATTTCCGCGGCTTGTTCAGCAGGCTGGATTATAAGTTAAAGGACAGGTACTTGCTTGGTTTTAGTGCAAGAAGGGACGGATCTTCAGTGTTTATGCCCGAAAACCGGTGGGGAAACTTTGTGGCAGTTTCTGGAGGATGGATCATTTCTGAGGAGGATTTTATGCAAGGAGTAGCGGGTATGGATCTGCTGAAGCTAAGAGGAAGTTTCGGGCAAACAGGGAACTCTGCTATTAACCCTTTCGCCACAATGACCACTTACGCAGGCTGGGGCAGGTACGGGGATACCGGTGCAGGGGATCTCCTCAATAATATAGGAAACCAAGGGCTTACTTGGGAAACAACCGATGCATTTGACGTTGGGGTGGATTTTGAACTTGTCAACAATAGGGTAAGTGGTAGTATCGGTTACTACCGGCAAGATGCTTCGGACTTGTTGTTGCGGGTAGAAGTCCCTCAATCCTCAGGAATATTCGCCAATCAGCCACGAATTTGGGCGAACGTGGGAGACCTCAGGAATTACGGTTGGGAATTCGAAATTAGCACGGTTAATATCGACAGGAATAATTTCAGGTGGAATACCAGTTTTAATTTCACCACAAACCGCAATGAGGTTACCCGGCTGACGGGTGGACAAGGGGAAGAAATTTATAATGTACAACAGAGTCCACATGTTTCGAGAGTTGGCGACAGATTAGGTTTTTTCAGATTGGCTGAGTATGCAGGCATACATCCCGAGGGGGGTTACGAAATGATTTATGAAATGGATAGGGAACATTTTACCGAAACGGGCGAAAGAAGGAGAACGGGAAACACCATACCTGCTACTAGAGCAAATCTTGCCAATCATTTGTTCGATTTCGAGGAGAAATCTGGATTGCCCACTTACTTTGGCGGACTAACCAATAACTTTAGTTACCGGGGGTTTGAGATGACGCTTCAATTTACCTTCCAAGGAGGTAATTATATCTACGATGTGAGTGAGAGAAATACATCTTATATAGGTACAGGGGGAAATGTATTGAGGGAAAGCCTAATGGGTAATACTTGGACAGAGGCAAATAGGGATGCAGATTGGCCAAAGCTGGTTTGGAACCACAGGTACGATGTCATCAACGAGGATGGAAGTGTTTCCGAAAATGTGAGGTTTGACAATAACAGAGCTGCGGAAGTACATGATAGGTTTTTGCAAAGGGGGGATTTCTTAAGGCTTAGGACACTACAAGTCGCCTATAATTTATCCCCTGAATTATTGAGTAGATTAGGGCTCAAAAATGCCAGAATCTTTGCTTCAGCAACTAACCTGTGGACTTTAACGGGATACGAAGGCTTCGACCCTGAGGTGGTACAACTGGGAGATGCCCAATTAAGGAATCTAGGCCAGGGTTGGGTAGGAGCACAGCTGCCCCAATTGAGGAGCTATAACTTTGGTCTAAACTTGTCATTTTAATCGCCATACAACATGAAAAAAATAGCAATTATCATAACATTGGCAATCTTTACACTGACAGGTTGTCAAGACGAGGCTTTTTTTGAGCTTAAAAGACCGGTTCAGCCCCCTTGGTTGACCCTGGATGATTTCGAAAAGGCTCCTATTGGGGCGTATTATGGGCTTTCGGGAAACGGAGGGTGGAGATCCATCTTTGCGGCAGGAAGAATAGCAGGAGAGGTGTATGCAGATGGTGTTAATTTAGCACCCATTACAGATGGTTTTAACACTGACGGTGATGTGGAAGATATGTATGACAGAATCGGAGAGTTTCAGATTTCAGTATTTGACAATGCCGTATTCAATAGTGGTTATTTTGCCGTAGGTTTTGCAAATGGTGCTTTGGATTTCATTGAGGAGAATGACGGGGACCCTTTCCCGCTGGCCAATAGACCCGATGAAATAGACAGGATAAAAGGTGAGTTGTTGTTTGTCCGGGCCTATGCCTATTATTGGCTGGTTCGTGCCTATTGTCCAGCATATCCAAATGATCAACCTAGGCTGCCTTTTAGGACATCTCAAGCCAGGAATTTTGACGAAGCATTGACCTCTCCTTTAGCATCTACAAACGATATATATGCCCTTATGGAGAGTGATTTAAGAGAAGCCGTTGCCATATTGCCAGAGGCCTATGACGGTTCCTTACACCCTCCTGGTTATGCAGATGGCCGGGCTACAAAGTTTGCTGCTGCTGCATTGCTTGCCAAGGTACTCTTTCATAAAGGAGATCATCAGGGGGCTTTGGAACCACTGAATATGGTGATTGACCAAAACAATGGGTTATTTGACCTTTCTGAAGACCCCATAGAGGCCTTTAACAAGACTGGGGTAAATCGTGGTAAGGAGGTGATATGGTATTATACCTTATGGGCAGGAGATGGATTGGGAGGTCCTAGTAACTGGAAACACCCCGGACGCTTTGAGTGGTATAGTGCCAGCAATAGGTTTGCCGGTGGCCCGGCCAATAACCAAGGAAGATTTATCCATAGCAGTGAATCCTTCCTCAGAGATGTAGGATGGAAAGACGAAAATGGAACTGTCACGCAGGAGGCACTTAACGACAAGCGGTTCAATCAACTTTTCGTTTGGTTAACCCCTGCAGGTTCTGGAATCAATTTAGCTCCCAATGTTTATCCAGAGCCCAATGACAACTTCAGGACCACCACCGATTTCGTATGGGGCGATAAATACTACAGGGCAGGGGACAGAATCACTAATTTGCCAATACTTCGGTTAGCGGACATGTACTTGCTTAGGTCCATCATTCGAGCTCAATCAGGTGATACACAAGGTTCCCTTTCGGATTTAAACATGGTAAGAAATAGGGCCGGCCTTGCAGATTTTAATGGTGGGGGCAACGAATTGATAGAGGCTATACATTTGGAAAGATTCAAAGAAATGGCATTTGAGGGAGATAGGTTGTATTACCTTCAAGGACTTCAAATGGATATTCCTGCCGGAGATAGGGGAGGTGCAGCTGTGCCTTACAACGGTGAGTTTTATTCAGAAATCCCAGATTACGAAAGAAACGTGAACCTGGGATATCAGTAAGTGCTAAATCATTAAGAATAAATGCCAAACCTTGTTCTGAAAAGTTTTAAGCATTTTCGAACAAGGTTTGGTTTTTAAGCGGAATGTGAAATCGAGCCTGCCTGGACGGCAGTCAGGCATGAGGAGTACCTCACACGGGGGGATGCCCCGATGGCTATCGGGGAGATGCGAGATTCTCCCGATCCTGGTAGGGACGGGGCAAGTTCCCGAAACAAGTTCGGGACAGGTAATGACCTCTAAAAGACAATTATAAACAGATTAATAATTGCTTTACACCTCTTAGCTAAAGCAGGTAATATATTGTATATTACCTTTGGTGTTTGCCTTGACTAAATAACTATGAGGAGTTGTAAAACCTTAATCCAAGTGCTGCTTTTTTTGCCTTTTTTGGTGGTTTTTTACGCCTGCAAAAGGGATGGCAGCGAAGGGGAAGCAATGAAGCTAGAAGTCAATGAGATAAAACAGGAATCAGCAAAAAAACCACTTTTCAAGAAAATTAAGCCTGAGCATACCAACGTGGATTTCAAAAATGAAATTCAGGAAACTCCTTATCGCAATATATTGGCGTACCAATATTATTATAATGGAGGGGGGGTGGCCATAGGAGACATTAACAATGATGGGTTACCCGATATTTTTTTTACCGGAAATACAGTTCCAAACCGGCTCTACCTGAATAAGGGCAGCCTGGAGTTTGAGGATGTGACTGAGGTATCTGGAATAGTAGCCCCTTCCGGCCCCGGCTGGTGTACAGGTGCTACAATGGTGGATATCAACCACGATGGGTGGTTGGATATTTATGTTTGTCGTTCTGGGAATCTTGAACCTCAAAACCGGACAAACCTGCTCTATGTGAATAACGGTGACGGTACATTTACCGAGAAAGCCAAGGTATTTGGACTGGATGATCCCGGATATTCTATTCAAGCAGTATTTTTCGATTATGATAAAGATGGGGACCTGGACATGTTTTTAATCAATCATGGGTTGGAATACGACGGCCATCCGCCTGTCCATGCCTCAAGTAAAAGGGATCCCTATGTGGGGGACAAACTTTATCGGAATGACAATGGGAAATTTGTGGACGTAAGTGAAACTGCGGGAATAATTGGAACAAAAGAAGGATATGGACTTGGCGTAGCTGTTGCGGACTTAAATAACAATGGATGGGAGGACATTTACGTAAGCAATGATTTTTTTGAACACGACTATCTCTACCTGAATAATGGAGACGGGACATTTAGGGAATCCATGAAAGCTACTTCAAAGCAAATGTCTTTTTTCGGTATGGGGGTAGATATCGCCGATTACAACAATGATGGCTGGCAAGATGTGCTGGTTTTGGATATGGCCATTGAAGACCACGTCCGACAAAAAACCAACCTGGCGGGGATTTCAAGGTCTCAATTTTGGCAATTTGTGGATAAGGGATACCACTACCAATATATGTTCAATTCCCTTCAGCTAAACAACGGTATGAATGCCGATGGAGAACTCAGTTTCAGTAATGTGGCCAGGATGGCGGGGGTTTTTCAGACGGATTGGAGCTGGGCTCCGCTTTTTGCCGATTTTGATAATGATGGTTGGAAAGATTTATTCATCAGTAATGGCCTCAGAAAGGATGTCATGAACAACGACTTTATTGCTGGATTGAAAAAAGACAAGGAGGAAGTTAATGCTGCTTTCACGGAGATTAGCACTGAGGCCAGTTATCAGCTCCTTCAAAGTATCCCTTCTCAAAAAGTCAGCAATTATGCCTATAGAAACAACAAGGATTTAACCTTTGAGGATGTTACAGATCAATGGGGACTAAAGGATTTGACTTTTTCTAATGGTGCCGCTTATGCAGACCTGGACAATGATGGTGACCTGGACCTTGTGGTAAACAATATTGATGATTGGGCGAGCATTTATGAAAACCAATCTGATCAAAATGGCAACAACTACCTGAGGTTAAAACTCAATGGCCCATCCACCAACCCTCAAGGCCATGGTACTAAGGTATTCATTTATAAAGATGGAAATCTTCAGTTCCAACAATTTAACCCCACTAGGGGCTATCAGTCATCTGTCGAACCCATTGTTCATTTTGGAGTGGGAGAACATCGTCAGTTGGACAGTATAAGGATTGAATGGTATGACAATAAGGTTTATGTCCTTGAAAATGTCCCGACCAACATGACCATTCAGGTGGACTACCGAATGGGTATGAATGAGGATTCAACAAAAGAATTCCCTGCAACCAAGTGGTTTTCAGAATTGAAGCCTGATAAGGCTAAAGGTGATTTGAAATTGCATTTCAAGCATGAGGAAAGTGATTTTTCGGATTTTGCAGCACAAAATTTAATCCCCAGGAAATATTCCACAGAAGGGCCTGTGGTCATCACTGCGGATGTAAATGGTAATGGTTTGGATGATCTTTTTTTCGGAGGAGCAAGGGGGCAGGCTTCTGAATTATGGCTGCAAAACCAAAACGGCCAATTTTTCAAGGCCCACAACCAACCCTGGGAACAAGACAGTGAATGTGAAGATGTAAATGCCCTGTTTTTTGATATGGATGGAGATGGTGACCTGGATCTTTATGTGGTGAGTGGCAG
>PXCO01000202.1 GCA_003565295.1 Cyclobacteriaceae bacterium | reverse complement strand
TTTACCGGAGACAAAACTTAATTTCCAACGACCCAATTTGTGCACGAAAAAAAACCCTCGAGGGCCAAAAAAGACCTCAAGGGTTTTGGTCTGTTCAAGCATCGACCGTTTTCAGCAGCAACCGTTTACTTACCGGCACAAAGCTTTCCTCCAATGGAATATGCTGAGAGGAATGGATCCTCCATGCAGGCGGGTTGGGCAGGTCAGAAAAGCTGCTCACCAGGTCCATCTTGATCCGCTGAAAAGTGTTCACCAAGGACTGCCGCACTGTTTTGACAAATTGAAGGGCTATGCCCCTGAATTTATCCACGGAATTTTGGAATAAATTGATGGTATAACGGTACACATACACCTCCTTGGAGGTGTCAAATGTCAACATGGCATATCCTTCCCTTTGGTAAATGGGGGTGATGCCCACGGGGGCGATTTCCAGGTTGCTTTCTATATAGTCGTAAATGGACTTCCCTTCTTCTATATGCTTTTTAAATTTGGGAAGGGCAAACTCCACGATATTTTGAAGTTCCTGCATGAGCTCATCGTCATTCAAGCGTTGCTGGTATTCCAGCTGTTTCTTTTCCATGTTCATGCCCTTCAAGTCCTTGGGAAAGTTAAGCTTAAGCTGTTGTTTGGTCTCCTTGAAGCTCTTGAGCCTTTCATAATGCCGGATTAGCTCGGCAAGTGGAGGATAAAGTTTTACCTCCTTAAATTGCTCATTGACGCTTTGCAGATATCCCAATAGCAGGTACTTTTTGTACTCATAATCTATCCATCCTTCGGATATCCAGTTGTCAGATAATTTACTCATAGTTGTTAAAGTGATTTAAAATCCGGTCAGAAATTACGAATTACTGACAAATAGGTCAATACCACTCAGCAAATTTGACAGCAGAAAAGGGATTAATTTTGCTACTGACAGGATAAAACGGCCTTGTCAGGACTTTCTGTCAGGAATTCGGCCAAAAAATGAATTGGCACAAAAAGTGCAGAGGTGCATTTCGTATTGTTGGAATTAACCTTTTAAAATAGCTAAGAACATGTCTAAATTGAACATTCAACCTTTAGCAGACAGGGTTTTGGTTGAACCCGCTGCAGCCGAAGAGAAAACCGCCTCAGGACTTTACATTCCTGATACTGCCAAAGAAAAACCACAAAAAGGAACCGTGGTAGCAGTAGGTAACGGTAAGAAAGATGAGCCTCTGACTGTAAAAGTTGGAGATACCGTGCTCTACGGCAAATATTCCGGTACCGAACTTAACGTGGACGGATCGGATTATTTAATTATGAGAGAGGCTGATATTTTTGCCATTCTCTAAGTAACCCATCACACAATCAAATTAAAACCAAAAAGCGAATTTAAAAATGGCTAAAGAACTATTTTTCAAAACAGACGCAAGAGACCGGTTAAAAAAAGGAGTAGATGCTCTTGCTGATGCGGTCAAAGTGACCCTAGGACCAAAAGGAAGAAATGTAATATTAGACAAGAAATTTGGTGCTCCCGCCATCACCAAGGACGGTGTGACTGTTGCCAAGGAAATTGAGCTAGAAGACGCCATGGAAAACATGGGCGCCCAGCTTGTGAAAGAAGTGGCCTCCAAAACTGCCGACGATGCAGGTGACGGAACTACTACTGCCACTGTATTGGCACAATCCATCTTCTCCGTAGGTATCAAAAACGTGGCCGCAGGTGCCAACCCTATGGATTTGAAGAGAGGTATAGACAAGGCAGTTCAGTCTGTAGTTGCTGAATTGAGAAACGCCTCTAAAGAAATCTCTACCAGCAAAGAAATTGCACAGGTAGGTACCATCTCTGCTAACAACGACGAGGAAATTGGTAAAATGATCGCCGATGCCATGGAAAAAGTGGGAAAAGATGGTGTAATCACTGTGGAAGAGGCCAAAGGTACTGAGACTGAGGTGAAAACTGTGGAAGGTATGCAGTTTGACCGAGGTTACCTTTCTCCTTACTTCACCACCAACACCGAGAAGATGGAGGCAGAGTTGGAAAACCCCTACATCCTTATCTACGACAAGAAGATCTCCGCAATGAAGGAATTGCTGCCTATCCTTGAGCCTGTGGCCCAATCCGGCAGACCTCTATTGATCATCGCTGAAGATGTGGACGGAGAAGCTTTAGCTACCTTGGTAGTGAACAAAATCAGGGGTGCGCTGAAAGTAGCCGCTGTAAAAGCTCCCGGTTTCGGTGACCGAAGAAAAGCCATGTTGGAAGACATTGCCACCCTTACCGGAGGCACTGTGATTTCCGAGGAGAGAGGTTACAAGCTGGAAAATGTTTCCATCGAATACCTGGGTACCGCTGAGAAAATCAACATTGACAAGGATAACACCACCATCGTAAACGGTGCCGGTGAAAAGGCTAACATTGAAGGCAGAATCAATGAGATCAAAAGCCAAATAGAGAAAACCACTTCAGACTACGACCGTGAGAAATTGCAAGAAAGACTTGCCAAGTTGTCAGGTGGTGTGGCTATCCTTTACATAGGTGCTGCCACCGAGGTGGAAATGAAAGAAAAGAAAGACCGCGTGGATGACGCCCTGCACGCCACCAGAGCTGCCGTGCAAGAAGGTGTGGTAGTAGGTGGTGGGGTAGCCCTCATCAGAGCTGCAAAAGCCCTTGACAAATTGAAAGGCCTTAACGAAGACGAGGATACCGGTATCAACATCATCAAGCAGGCGGTAGAATCCCCATTGAGAACCATCGTTGCCAACTCCGGAGGAGAAGGTTCCGTAGTGATCAACAAAATCAGAGAAGTAGAGGGTGATTATGGATACAATGCCAGAACAGATGAGTTTGAAGACTTGTTCAAAGCAGGGGTTATCGATCCTACAAAAGTAACTCGATTGGCCCTTGAGAATGCCGCTTCCATTGCTGCACTTCTGCTCACTACCGAATGTGTGGTAGCTGACATCAAAGAAGATGCCCCAGCCGGACCACCGATGGGTGGAGGCGGAATGGGCGGCATGATGTAATCCGCAATCCGAATATAAATACCATAAGAAGGGGGACGTTGTCCCCCTTCTTTTTGTTTTATAGATTTTAGGCCAAGGTCAAAAATTGATTTAATATATTTTAATACTGAAATTATAGTGTTAAATTTCTGCCTAAAGTATTTTAGGGGCTACCAAAGGTATTATTTCATACATAAATGCATTTATTCGATATAATTGTTTTAATTGATGATGACCCAATAAACAACCTGATCAACAAACGGTTAATTAAAAAATTAGAAATTTCTCCACAGATTATTGAGTTTTTAGAAGCGGAAAAAGCTCTCTCTTTTATACAAGACCTCTCTCCTTCCACTAAAATGCTCGCACTTGTGGACATCAATATGCCGGTGATGAACGGTTGGGATTTTTTACTAGAATATGCCCCTTTAGAGGGGGACAGGAAGGATATGATCATTATGCTATCCAGTTCCATAGATTTCCAAGACCGTCAAAAGTCCAAAAAATTCCCCTACGTAAAAGGGTTTATAGAAAAACCACTTACCCCGGATAAATTACAAAACCTGCTATAACCTAAAAAACTAGCCACCCACAAAAAGAAACCTCGATCACCGAACTTATTTTCAACCAACATAAACAATTTACCCTATGGAAAAAATCAAAGTTGCTGTCGTCGGGACAGGTTTTATAGGTCCAGCCCACATAGAGGCACTCCGCAGATTGCCCAACATAGAAGTTGTGGCCCTTTGCGAGGTAAGTGAAGAACTGGCTCAACAAAAAGCCAAACTTCTGGGCATTCCCAAAGCCATGCTGTTTGAAGACATGCTTAAGGACAAGGAAATACAATCGGTACATATCTGTACCCCTAATTTCCTACATTATTCCCAGTCCAAGGCCGTACTGGAAGCCGGAAAGCATGTGGTCTGTGAAAAACCCCTGGCCACCAAAATTGGGGAAGCAGAGGAACTGGTGAAACTTGCCGATTCCACAGGCCTGGTAAATGCCGTTCATTTCAACCTCAGGTATTACCCCATGGTAAGGCAAATGAAAACCATGCGTGAGAATGGGGAACTTGGGGACATTTACTCCATTATGGGTTCCTATCTGCAAGACTGGCTATACCTTAAAACCGATTATAATTGGAGACTGGAACCGGACAAATCGGGGGATTCCCGCGCGATTGCAGACATTGGCTCTCACCTACTAGACCTTACGGAATATGTGACAGGCCTAAAGATCACTGAGGTAATGGCTGATTTCTCCACGGTACACAAATCACGCCTAAAGCCCCTGAAGCCTGTGGAAACCTATACCGGGAAAATGCTTCAAGAATCTGATTACCAAGAAGTGGAAATCAACACTGAAGACCATGCCAGCGTAATGCTGAGGTTTGACAACGGCAACAAAGGCTCTGCCACGGTAAGCCAGGTGAATGCCGGCAGAAAAAACCGTCTCAACATCGAAATAGCCGGCTCCAAATCCAATTTTGAATGGTGCAGCGAAAAACCCAATGAGTTGTGGATAGGGAAAAGGGAAAGCCCCAATCAACACTTGATGAAGGATCCCTCCCTGTTTACCCCAGAAGCGGCAGGTTTGATCAGCTTTCCAGGTGGGCATAACGAAGGGTTCCCGGACACTTCCAAACAAATGTTCAAAGAGGTATATGCTGCAATAGCCGAAGGAAAACAACCGGAAAACCCCACATTCCCCACCTTTGCGGACGGACATAGGGAGTTGCTGATCTGTGAGAGGATCATAGAAAGCCATAAAAAACAGACCTGGGTTAAAATTTAAACCATCCCAACCCGGTTTTCGTTTACTAAAGGGTTTTTACCAGCTAAACAATAAAACTTATGAAAAACATGCTTATCAAAAAACTCGGACTGGTTTCCTTATTGCTGATCTCGGGCAGCTTCCTGGCCTTCTGTCAGGAAAAAGCCAGCCCCCCGAAAACGGCGGAAGGTACGATCAACGGTGCCAAAATTACAGTTAATTATGGTAGCCCCTCGGCTAAAGGAAGGGATATTTGGGGAGGTCTTGTTCCTTATGACAAGGTATGGAGGGCCGGTGCCAACGAAGCCACTACCTTTGAAACCAGTAAGGATATCAAGGTAGAAGGCAAGAATTTGCCAGCCGGCAAATACAGCTTGTTCATAATCCCCAACCCCAACCAAAGCACACTTATCTTTAACAAGCAAACCGGACAGTGGGGTACACAGTATGACGAAAGCCAGGATCAACTTAGGGTACCTGTGGCAGGTGGCGAAAGTAGCTCCTACGAGGAGCAACTGACCTATGAAGTCCTCAGTGACGGCCTTGAAGTGCGATGGGCAGAAGGTAGAGGAAAAGTAAAAATAGAATAGCAACTATTGAAATAGAAATTAAAACCGGGGAGCTTCTTCCCCGGTTTTTTTATTTTTGTGCCTGGATCAATGAAATCCCAAGGTTTGAACATTCCCAAGCATCTCCCCATACATCCTTTCATTCCTGCCATCAAGGAAGCACTGAACAAACAGGATACCCTCATTTTGCACGCCCCGCCAGGAGCAGGAAAAAGTACCTACCTGCCCCTGACGCTTTTTGAGGAGCCCTGGATAAAAGGAAAAAAAATACTTATGCTGGAGCCCAGAAGACTGGCTGCCAGCAGCATTGCCCAGCGGATGGCTGACCTGTTGGATGAGCCTTTGGGCAAAAAGGTAGGTTACAGGATCCGCTTCGAACGGAAAATATCTGCACAAACCCAATTAGAGGTGGTCACTGAGGGCATACTCACCCGAATGATGCAACATGACAATGCCCTGGAAGAGGTGGGTTTACTGATATTCGATGAATTTCATGAAAGAAGTCTGCATGCCGACCTGGGGCTTGCCCTGGCCAAAGAAGTGCAGCAGGTATTAAGGCCGGACCTTAAGATACTGGTGATGTCTGCCACAATGGACCTGGACACTTTGGCACAAAAACTCAACGCCCCTGTGATTCATTGCGAGGGTAAACAATATCCCGTGGACACGGATTACCTGGGCCAGGCAGACCTTTATCATTTGCCTCAAATGGTGAGCCAGGCAGTGGAAAGAGCTTTGAGAGAAAGTCAAGGGGATATTTTGGCCTTTTTGCCCGGGCAGGGCGAAATCAAAAAAACCGCCAAATCCCTTCAGCAAAGATTCCCGGAACTATCCGTTCATACCCTCTTTGGGCTCATGCCCCATAAAAAACAGCAGGAAGCCATATTGCCCCATCCAAGTGGCAAAAGAAAAGTGGTGCTGTCCACTTCCATAGC
>PXCO01000395.1 GCA_003565295.1 Cyclobacteriaceae bacterium | reverse complement strand
TGGGCAGTGGCAGCACGATCACCGTCAGCCAATTTCTCAGTCAGTTTGGCTTTCCACCCAAGCAGCAGCATACTCCCATAGAGAAGTTGAGCGGAGGTGAAAAGCGGAGGCTCCAACTGCTCATGGTACTGATCAAAAGCCCCAATTTCCTGATTTTGGATGAACCCACCAATGACCTGGACATCATGACGTTAAATACCTTGGAGGAGTTTTTGGACAACTTCAATGGCTGTTTGGTGATCGTGTCACATGATAGGTATTTTATGGACAGGCTGGTGGACCACCTGTTTGTGTTTGATGGGGAAGGAAACATCAAGGATTTCCCGGGCAATTATACAGATTACCGGGAATGGGAAAAATCCCAAAAGAAGGTGGAGGGTACCCAAAAAGCAGAAAAAAAGGCAACACCAAAAGCTGTAGAAACCCCGAAAGAAGCATATAAGCCCACCTATAAGGAAAGGAAAGAATTTGAGGATATTGGAAAAAAGCTGGAGGAGCTGGAAGCCGAGAAGGCCTCGCTTACCGAACAGCTTAATGGAGGAGAAATGGATCACGAATCCCTGACCCAGGTCTCATTCAGAATACAGGAGATCGTGGATGAGATTGAGCAACTTGAAATGCGGTGGCTGGAGCTGAGTGAGCTGGGGTTGGAGTAGATGGTTGATTGGCCTCAGGAAATGTGAGCCTAACCCCGTCCTACTGACCTTATATTTTTTGTCAAGCCGAGTTTTCACCTAAAAAAGCTTACGGTAATCTATGCGTTGCCCCAGTACTCTAACGATAAAAACACCTTTTTCATTAGGGTGATAAAATATTATTTGTGACTCGAAAACGGAACGATTTAATCCGATGGAGTATCCTGATGCATCACGGCCAATCTCTGGATATTTAGCAACAGTTTTTAAAAGTTGATGAAGTTTAGAAAAATAAAATTTAGCTTGGCTATATCCAAAGGTTTTTATGCCATATTCATAGATGTTGGCAAGGTCAATTTTTGTGGCATTAGATAATTTTAACCTTTCATACCCCTCTATTCGATTTCAAAAGAGGCCAACAAAAAAAGCCTCCTGATCCAGGAGGCTTAAGATTATTTTTTATGTGTACCAGGAGCGGGACTTGAACCCGCACGTCCTAATGGACACAAGATTTTAAGTCTTGCGTGTCTACCAATTCCACCATCCCGGCATCTGTAGGCAAAATTAACTTATAATTGAATGTTAAGCTATACTTTGCCTTTTAAAAAATAAAGCCCTTGTCCAAGGGCTTTATCTAGAGCGAAAGACGAGATTCGAACTCGCGACCCCGACCTTGGCAAGGTCGTGCTCTACCAACTGAGCTACTTTCGCTTGTTTGTTAGTAACAGAAAGGGTAATACCTGATGTCTTGCCCTAATGTGAATGCAAATTTAGGGTATATTTTTGAAATGGCAACAGGCACTCCTAAAAAAATTAACCTTAAGCCTGCATCCCATCCTATGCCCTTGAAATCGAGCCTGTCCTGACGGCAGTCAGGGCATGACGAGAACGACACACGGGGGGATGATTATCGTTGCGAGATTCCATCTGACCATAAAAAGACAATTATAAACAGATGAAAACTAGTGTTATGTTAACCAAACTATGGACAAAAATCTCCAGCAGATATTCGCAAAGGACCTCCGCAGTACACAAGTTACTTTACAGGAATCCGACCGTCAATTTATTCCAAATGTGACACTAGTCCACTTATTCCAAGGTTTTTTTCACCTCGTGCAATTTGAGCAATGCCTCCACCGGTGAGATGGTATTGATGTCCAGGTTATCCAACATCTCCTTTGCGGCCTTGAATTTTGGATCCATTTCAAAGAGGCTGAGTTGATAGTTGTTTTTGGGAATGTCCCGCATCTTTTCCTGTTGCTTATGTAGGTTTTTGTCCTTCTCCAGATGCTTCATGATTTCTGCAGCACGCAGCACCACGGGATTGGGCATACCGGCCATCTGTGCCACATGTATGCCAAAACTGTGTTCGCTGCCTCCTTTCTCCAGTTTACGCATGAAAATGACCTTATTTCCCACCTCCTTTACTGCAACATTGAAATTCTTCACCTTGGGGAAGTCCTCTGCCAATTGGTTGAGCTCATGATAATGGGTGGCAAAAAGGGTCTTTGCCCTGCATTTGGGCTGATTATGCAGGTATTCCACTATGGACCAGGCAATGGATATCCCATCATAGGTACTAGTGCCCCTGCCAATCTCGTCCATGAGTACCAGGCTTCTGTCTGAGAGGTTGTTGAGTATGCTGGCTGTCTCCGTCATTTCTACCATAAAGGTGGACTCTCCTTTAGAGAGATTGTCTGAGGCGCCCACCCGTGTGAAGACCTTGTCTATGATCCCCAACCGTGCATAAGAGGCCGGCACAAAGCTACCCATTTGTGCCATCAGCACAATTAGGGCAGTCTGCCGGAGCAGAGCCGATTTACCGGCCATATTGGGACCGGTGATGATGATGATCTGCTGGTGGTCATTATCGAGAAAAATATCATTGGGCACATATTCCTCCCCTACGGCCAGTTGCTTTTCTATCACGGGATGTCTTCCGTCCCGGATCTCAATAGAATCGGTATCTGCAATTTTAGGTTGGCAGTAATGATTGGTGGCCGCCACCTGTGCAAAGGAAATCAGCCCGTCTAAACTGGCGATGATCCTCGCATTTTGTTGGATATGGGTCACATAATCGGCGGCATCCTGTACCAGTTGAAGAAAATATTTTTGTTCAAGGGTCAGCATGCGCTCCTCGGCATGCAGGATTTTCTCCTCATATACCTTCAGCTCCTCAGTGATATACCTTTCTGCATTTACCAATGTTTGTTTCCTTATCCATTCCTGAGGCACCTTATCTTTGTGTGTGTTGCTCACCTCCAGGTAGTATCCAAATACCTTGTTATAGGCCACCTTCAGGGAGCTGATGCCTGTCCTTTGGACTTCCCTTTGTTGAAGTTGAATGAGGTAATCTTTACCTGAGTTGGCCAGTGTCCTGTACTCGTCCAGATGTTCATCCACCCCATCTCTGATAATACCTCCCTGATGCAGCAGCATGGGGGCTTCTTCTTTCAGTTCTTTTTCGATCTTTTCAAGTAAAAATTCGCAGGGGTTGATTTGGTCTCCAAGCTTTTTAAGTGCGGCAGATTTTTGCTCTTTAAGAAGGGATTTGATAGGGAGGGTGCTTTTCAGAGCTTTCTTCAGTTGGTTCATCTCTCTGGGGTTGATCCTTCCCACCGCCACTTTTGAAATCAGCCTTTCCAGGTCCCCAATGTGCTTGAGGTGTGTGATAATTTCTTCCCTGAGTTCCTCCTGCTCCACAAAATGGCTAACGATCTTTTGCCTTTCCAGGATTTGGTCTTTCTCTTTTAGGGGCAACACCATCCATTTTTTCATCATACGGCTTCCCATGGGGGTATGGGTATGATCCAGAATCTGAATGAGTGGGATGCCCCCATCCTGTTGGGGGTAAACCAGCTCCAGGTTGCGGATGGTGAACTTGTCCAGCCATACGTATTTTTCCTCTGCGATCCTGGAGATGGATGCGATGTGTTTGATGTCCTTGTGCTCAGTTTCTTCCAGATAATAGAGGATGGCCCCTGCTGCGACAATTCCATGCTCCAAGGTTTCTATGCCAAAGCCCTTTAGGTTATTGGTGCCAAAGTGTTCCACCAGTTTTTCGTAGGTGTAATCATATTGGTACACCCAGTCTTCACAATGAAAGGTGGTATAATCATTCTTGATCAATTCCTGGGCTACCTTCCTTGCACTTTTGGAATAAATGACTTCTGAGGGGGCGAAACTTTGCAGTAACTTTTCCAGGTAGGAAATGTCCCCTTCTGCAGCCATAAACTCACCCGTGCTCAGATCCAGAAATGCTATCCCATGCCCTTCCTTCCCGAAATGAATGGAAGCCAGAAAGTTGTTTTTCCGCTTGTCCAGCACATTGTCATTAAATGAAAGACCAGGCGTTACCAGTTCCGTAACCCCCCTCTTCACAATGCCTTTTACTTCCTTGGGGTCTTCTAGTTGGTCACAAATGGCTACCCTGTTTCCTGCCCGGATCAGCTTGGGAAGATAGGTGTCCAGGGAATGGTGAGGAAACCCTGCCAATTCTATATGCGATGCCGCCCCATTGGCCCTTTTGGTCAGGACTATGTCCAGGACTTTGCTGGCAATGACGGCGTCCTCGCCAAAGGTTTCATAAAAATCCCCCACCCTGAACAGCAGCAATGCTCCGGGATGCTTTGCCTTGATGGCATTGTACTGTTTCATTAAAGGGGTTTCCTTGCTTCCGGATTTGGCCATATGCAGCACTAATTGAAACTTACTTATATTCTATCATCAACACGAGGTTGGAACAAAAGACAAACATAGATAAAATTGAGCTATACAGCAATCTATATAAGGAGCTTAGGGTAAACTGGGCGCTCAATTGAAGAAATTCACACAATGAAAACAACCGCTTGAAATAATTTTATGCAAAAAATCTTACTTTGCAGGTGATTGAGTCGGAAATAGTCCTTTAGCCTGAAATACTTGTGGTAGAAGCGTAAGGCTTGCCTTGGGGCGGTTCAATTGATTTTCTTCCCCTAATTCGCGGTTAAAAACATTGCCGTAAATCCAATCCCTTTTTGCAAGGACGGAGAATTTATAAAAACGAGAAAAAAACAGGTTTCAATTTTGAAAACTTAGCAAGCAAAAAAAATCAGGGTCAACTAGTTGACCCTGATTTTTTTATAGTAGCCTATAGGCAGTTATTTCAATACTTGCTCCGCCAACCAGTCTCCTACCTCAGAGGTTTTATAGGCTTTTTCTCCCTCAGCTAGGTCTTCAGTCACCACGCCTTTTTCCAAAGAGAGGTTTACTACACCCGAAATGGCATTTGCTTCATCCTGAAGGTCAAAAGCATACTCAAACATCATGGCTGCGGATAATACGGTAGCCAGAGGGTTTGCAATATCCTTACCGGCAGCTTGGGGGTAGGACCCATGAATGGGCTCAAACAATTTGGTTTGGGTGCCGATGGAAGCAGAAGGCATAAGGCCCATGGAGCCACTGATCACGGAAGCCTCATCCGTGAGGATGTCCCCAAACATATTTTCGGTAATCAACACATCATAGGACTTTGGCCACTGGATCAGCCGCATGGCCACCGCATCTACAAATTCGTACTCCACTTTTACGTCGGGATATTCGGGGGCAAGTCTTTGCACAGTTTCTCTCCATAACCTGGAAGTGGCCAGTACGTTGGCTTTGTCCACACAGGTGAGGAGTTTTCTACGTTTCTGGGCAAACTCAAAGCCCATCCTGGCCAATCTTTCGATTTCTTCCACACTATAAACACAAGTGTCAAAAGCCTTTGTGCCTTGCTCATTTCGTCCCCTGGGTTCGCCAAAATAGATGCCTCCGGTGAGTTCCCTTAGGAATACCAGGTCGGTACCTTCTATACGGTCCTTTTTTAGGGGGGACTTATGCACCAGCGAGGGAAAGGTGAAGGTAGGTCGCACATTGGAAAACAAGCCCAGCTTCTTCCGCATTTCCAGTAATCCCTGTTCGGGTCGTACTTTGGCTGAAGGGTCATTGTCGAATTTGGGATGGCCTATGGCACCGAATAGTACAGCGTCGGCCTTAAGACATATTTCATGGGTAGCATCCGGGTAAGGATTGCCCACTGCGTCGATGGCGGCGGCACCTGTAAGTGCTTCTTGAAAATTAATAGAATGGCCAAATTTTTTACCAACTGCGTTAACGACTTTTACCGCTTGGTCAATTACTTCAGGTCCTATGCCGTCACCGGGCAATAAGGCTATATTCATTTCCATAAGGATTGCTTTTTTCTGATTTTGTTTGGTTTAATTGTTCTATGATATTCAACATTTTTTCGGTGGCCTTCATGGCTGCGATGGTCTGGTCACTGTCCAGGCCTTTGGTTTTAAAAATCTTGCCGTAGTCCCAGGTGATCACACATTCCACAAAGGCATCTGTTTTACCCCCTGGGGGAATGCTGATGTGAAAATCGGTCAACTTGGGAAGCGCCTTATTGAGCGATTTGTAAATTTTCTTCAAGGCCCTCATGAAGGAATCATATTGGCCGTCACCGGAGGCATTTTGCTCATAGTACTGATCGTGAATTTTCATCCGCAATTGCACGGAGGGTTTCAGCCCCTTTGAGTGTACCATGTGGTAGCCGTCTATGCAAATATCAGTTTTGATACTATTATTCTGCAATACATCTGCAATGATGTACGGAAGGTCTTCGGTGGTTACCCGCTCCTTTCTATCTCCCAGTTCAATGATCTTTTGGGTAACCTTCTTCAGCTCTTCAGGTTCTAGTGAAATGCCCAGTTCATTGAGGTTTTTAAGGATGTTGGCTTTTCCGGAGGTTTTCCCCAAGGCGTATTTCCTTATCCTTCCAAAGCGCTCAGGATCAAGATCGCTATAATACAGATTTTTTTTGTTGTCCCCATCAGCATGAATACCAGCAGTTTGGGTAAACACATTTTCTCCTACCACGGGTTTATTTGCAGGGATATGTAGCCCTGAAAACTGCTCTACCAGTTTGCTAATACGGTAGATCTTGCTTTCGTTGATATTGAGTTGGCAGTTGCCAAAATCCTTTAGTACTGCCACTACGGATTCCAAAGGGGCATTTCCTGCACGTTCGCCCAACCCATTTACAGTGGTATGAATGCCCTTTGCCCCACATTTTACCGCTTCAAGCACATTGGCCACGGAGAGGTCGTAATCATTGTGGGCGTGAAAGTCGAAGTGGTATCCTTGGAATTTGGAGCTGATCTCCCTCATGAATTGAGCCACTTCCTCTGGCTGTAGAAGTCCCAGGGTATCGGGTAGCATAATCCGCTTCACAGGAAGTTCCCCAAGAAAATGGATCAATGCCAGCGTATAGTCCCTGGAATTTCGCATGCCGTTGCTCCAATCTTCCAGGTACACATTCACGGAAATATCATGCGAAATTGCATAGTTGATGCAAGCTTTGATCTCCTTAAAATGTTCCTCAGGAGTTTTTTTGAGCTGGTGGGTGAGGTGGTTCAGGGAGCCCTTGGTGAGTAGGTTTAGCACCTTTGCACCTGCCTCAATCATCCAATCCACCGAAACTGGGGTGTCTACAAACCCTAATACCTCTATTTGACTCAGCACCCCTTTTTCCTTCGCCCATCGAGTGATCTTTTTTACCCCCTCTAATTCCCCCTCAGAAACCCTAGCTGAGGCTACCTCTATCCTGTCCACCTTCAATTCCTCCAAAAGTAACTTCGCGATTTGGAGTTTTTCTGAAGGCAGAAAAGAAACCCCTGAAGTCTGTTCGCCATCCCTCAGGGTTGTATCCATGATTTCTATTCTAGATTGATCACTCATAGCTAATGTTTATGCAATTGCCAGATAAAATTATGCCAAAGCCTATTCATGCCAGGTAATTATTATGTCTTTTCAGCAAACGTAATAATCTCCTCTTGGATGTTCAGTAAATAGTCGATATCGTCAAATCCGTTTTTCATATTTTCCTTCTTATAGGAATTGATGTCAAAGGATTCACTATTACCTGTGGAAAGGATGGTGATGGTCTGTGCATCGATGTCCACCTTTACCTCCGTCTTAGGGTTCTTTTCTACTTCCTGAAACATCTCCTCAGCAAAAGCCGGGGTAACCGTTACCGGCAGTACTCCAATGTTCAAACAGTTGTTTTTAAATATATCGGCAAAGAAACTTGAAACCACGCACCTGAAGCCATAATCGTAAATGGCCCATACGGCATGTTCTCTACTGGAACCGGAACCGAAGTTCTTGCCTGCCAAAAGAATTTTCCCGCTGTAGGTGGGGTCGTTTAGCACAAAATCCTTTTTAGGATTGCCCTCGCTGTCATATCTCCAATCCCTAAAGAGGTTGTCCCCAAAGCCTTTCCTCTCGGTGGCCTTTAGGAACCTCGCAGGGATGATTTGATCTGTGTCCACGTTTTCCTCAGACAAGGGCACCACAGTGCTGGTCAATACATTAAATTTATCGTAAGCCATAGTTAGTTTCAGATTTCAACTGGTGATTCTTCAAATAATTCCCTGGGGTCAGTCACCTCGCCTTTAATGGCAACGGCCGCCACGGTAAGCGGACTGGCCAATAATGTTCTAGAACCAGGCCCCTGTCTACCTTCAAAGTTTCTGTTGGAGGTAGAAACTGCATATTTACCGGATGGTATTTTATCGTCGTTCATGGCCAGGCAAGCAGAGCATCCAGGTTGCCGCAGCTTAAATCCTGCTTCCTCCAAAATGGCCACCAGTCCCTCTTCTATGGCTTTCTTTTCTACTTCTCTGGAACCTGGTACGATCCAGGCAGTAATGTTGTCTGCTTTTCTTTTTCCCTTCACGAATTCTGCAACAGAACGGATGTCTTCTATCCTTCCATTGGTACAGCTACCCACAAACACATAGTCAATTTTTTTCCCTCTCATGGAATCGCCGGGATTGAAACCCATGTATTGCAGTGATTTCAGGTAGGACTTTTTTGTATTTACATCCATTCCATCCGTGGTGGGGATTTGATCCTTCACCTTTATTCCCATTCCTGGGTTTGTGCCATAAGTGATCATTGGCTCTATGTCCGCAGCATCATAATGGTATTCCAGGTCAAAGGTTGCCCCCTCATCAGTCTTAAGTGTCCTCCAGTGGGCAACTGCTTTGTCCCACTCTTCTCCCTTGGGTGAGTACCTTTTTCCTTTAAGGTATTCAAAAGTGGTTTCATCAGGGGCGATTAAACCTCCCCGGGCTCCCATTTCAATACTCATATTACAGATAGTCATCCTGGCCTCCATGCTGAGGTTTCGAATGGCAGAACCTGCATACTCTATGAAGTATCCTGTGCCGCCACTGGCAGAGATTTTAGAAATAATATACAGGATGATATCCTTAGAGGTCACCCCTTTGCCAAGTTCTCCGTCCACCGTGATCCGCATCTTTTTGGCCTTGGCCTGCATGATGCACTGAGTGGCCAATACCATTTCCACTTCTGAGGTACCTATTCCAAAGGCAATGGTTCCAAAAGCCCCATGAGTGGAGGTATGGCTATCCCCACATACGATGGTCATTCCCGGCTGGGTCACACCCAGTTCAGGGCCAATCACATGCACGATACCATGGTGGTCTGTACCCAAATCATGGAGCTCAATTCCATGGTTTTTACAGTTTTGACGGAGTTTTTCCACCTGCATTCTGGACAGCTCGTCCTTGATGGTTTTTTCCTGATCAATGGTGGGAACGTTGTGGTCGGGTGTGGCGATAGTCCTTTCCGGGAACATCACCCCAATCCCTCTTTTCTCCAAATTGAGGAATGCCACTGGACTGGTAACTTCATGGATAAAATGCTTATCTATGAAGAAAACATCTGGTCCTTTTGGGATGGATTTCACTACGTGTGCATCCCATATTTTGTCAAATAATGTTTTCTTTTCCATCATTTTTTAATTAGTCGCTTTTATTGGCAGCTTGTTCAGGGCGTCTACAAATGCCCTGGCCGAAGCCAATACTATATCCGTTTCGGATGCAAAACCATAATAGGGTTTTCCTTCGTGCATAAGTCTCATATGGACCTTGCACACATCGTCGCTTCCCTTTGTGATGGCCTGAATTAGAAACTCATCCAATACCACCTTATGTTCAATAAGTTGTTTGATAGATTTGATGACTGCATCCACAGGCCCATTGCCCTTGGAACTTCCTTTCAGCACCTTTTCACCTACCTCAAGGGTCACTTCTGCGCTGGCCTCCTTACCTTCGGCTCCTTCGTAATGGATTTCCTTGATTTGGACCAGCAGGGAATGATCCATCTGCTCTCCAATCAGGGTCAGGAGTTCCTTGCGGCCAATGTCCCTTTTGGTGTCCGCAAGTGCAAGGAAGCGCTCATATATTTCGTTGAGCCGATCTCCTTCCACAGGATAACCCAGTAAGCTCAGGTGGTGCTTAAGGGCAGCCCGGCCACTTCTGGCCGTGAGCACTATAGAGGATTCTTCCACCCCCACATCCTTGGGGTCTATGATTTCATAGTTTTCCCTGAATTTAAGTACCCCGTCTTGATGAATACCGGAAGAATGAGCGAATGCGTTTCTACCTACAATGGCCTTATTGGGCTGTATGGGCATATTCATCAGCTTAGAGATGATCCGGCTGGTCTCGTAGATTTTTTTGGTGTTTATGTCGGTGTGAACAGGGATTTCCGTATGGCATTTTATGGCCATGACCACTTCTTCCAAAGAGGTGTTTCCGGCACGTTCACCAATACCATTCATGGTAACTTCCACCTGCCGTGCTCCATTTTCCACTCCTGAGAGTGTATTGGCAGTGGCCAATCCCAAATCATTGTGGCAATGGGTGGAGATAATGGCATCGTCGATATTACTCACGTTCTCCTTCAAAAAGCGGATCAATGCACCATACTGGGCAGGAAGGCAATAGCCCGTGGTATCCGGGATGTTCACCACTTTGGCACCAGCTTTGATCACCGCCTCTATGACGGTAGCCAGGTATTCTTTTTCGGCCCTGCCTGCATCTTCGGCATAAAACTCCACCTCATCCACCAAATTTTTAGCGAACTTGACCGCTTTCACGGCCCTTTCCAGCACTGCCTCTGGGGTGCTCCGGAGTTTATGTTGAATATGGTAGCCGGAGACCCCTATGCCTGTGTGGATCCTGCCTTTCTTGGCATAGCGTAGAGAGTCCGCGGCTACCTCTATGTCTTTTTCCACCGCCCTGGATAGGGCACAAATGGTGGGTCTTGACACGGCCTTGGATATTTCCTGAACGGATTTAAAGTCACCTGGGCTGGAAATAGGAAACCCTGCCTCCAGTACATCCACGCCCAGGGCCTCTAGGGCCTGGGCCACAATGATTTTTTCCCGGGTGTCTAATTGGCATCCAGGTACTTGCTCCCCATCACGTAGCGTTGTATCAAATACCCAAAGCTTTTCTGTCATATCAATTGTTTTCTGGTCTCAATTTTCGGACGGTAGCACCGGCCTGCCACATTTCTGATTCCCTGAGTTCTTTCAGCTCCTCTTCCAGCTTCACCCTGTAATCAGACTTACTATTGGACTCGATAGACTTAGTGGCTTCTTTTCCAGTTTTCACGCTGTTATAGAGTTCCTCAAATACAGGCTTGGTGGCATCTCTGAAAGGCTTCCACCAATCCAATGCTCCTCTTTGAGCGGTGGTGGAGCAATTGGCATACATCCAGTCCATCCCGTTTTCCGCCACTAAGGGCATAAGGCTTTGGGTAAGTTCTTCCACAGTCTCATTGAAGGCCTCAGAGGGGGTGTGGCCATTGGCTCTCAACACCTCGTACTGGGCAGCAAAGATACCTTGAATGGCTCCCATTAATGTGCCTCTTTCTCCTGTAAGGTCTGAAGTTACCTCTTTGTAGAAATCCGTTTCAAAAAGGTAGCCCGAGCCTACACCAATGCCTAAGGCAACGACCCTGTCCTTTGCCTTTCCTGTTGCGTCCTGGAAAATGGCATAGGAAGAGTTCAAGCCCCTACCTTCAACAAACATCCTTCTCAAGGAAGTTCCTGAACCCTTCGGGGCCACTAGGATCACATCCACATCTTTTGGTGGCTCTATGCCGGTTTGATCTTTGTAGGTAATCCCAAAGCCGTGGGAGAAATACAAAGCCTTACCAGGTGAAAGGTGCTTTTTAACAGTGGGCCATAGGGCGATTTGTCCGGCATCAGAAAGTAAAAATTGTAGAATGGTACCTCTTTCGCAGGCTTCTTCCAACTCAAAAAGGGTTTCTCCGGGTACCCATCCATCCGCTACAGCCTTATCCCAAGTTTTGGAACCTTTCCTCTGGCCTACGATTACGTTAAATCCATTATCCTTAAGGTTGAGTGCCTGGCCTGGGCCTTGTACACCATACCCTAAAACGGCGATTACTTCATCTTTTAAAATTTCTTGGGCTTTTTCCAGAGGAAATTCCTCTCTTGTGACAACGTTTTCCTCGACTGTACCGAATTTCAGTTTCATAATAGTTTATTAAATATGTGTTAGAATGTTATAAATACTTGTCAATGGTTTCCATGGGCTTGGCCACTGCCACTCTCCCACTGCGCACAAACTCCAATACACCGAACTCTTTTAACACCTCTAGCAGTTCCTGGGTGTCTTCCTTGTGACCGGTCAATTCTATGACTACAAAATCCTTTTCCGCAGATATAATCCTGGCATTGTGCTGCCGTATCACTCGCTCCAGTCCGGGATCAAGGTTTTCTATAGGGATTTTATAAAGAGCAATCTCCTGAAAAACCATCTGCTCATCGGTGTAATAGAAAGCCTTTATCACATCAATGATTTTTTCAATCTGTTTCGCCAGCTGTACAATCTGCTCTTGGGTGGTGGTTACCTCTATTGTGATCCTATAGATGCCCTCCTCCCTGCTTTCCGAAGCGGTAAAAGCATCGATGTTGATGCCTCTCCTAGTGAATATCAAAGTGATCCTACTAAGGATACCTATAAAGTTTTCTGTAAAAACAGAAATGGTATATCGATTCATAAGGGTGTTGGTTTAGCTGAGTCTAATATCTTCTACCGAGGTGCCTGAAGCAATCATCGGGAACACATTATCCTCTTTTTCTACTGCTACTTCCAGAAAATAGGGGCCGTCGTGGATCAACATTTCAGCCACTGCCTCCCTTAGACCGTCCCTTTTTTCTATCTTTTGCGCCTTGATGTTGTAGGCTTCAGCAATTTTTAGGAAGTCGGGATTCTCTAGTTCGGTAAAAGAGTATCGCTTGTCAAAAAACAACTGCTGCCATTGCCTTACCATGCCCAGGAAGTTGTTGTTCAACAATACTACTTTTACGGGTGCCTTTGTTTGCATGATGGTACCCAGTTCTTGTACGGTCATCTGGATGCCTCCATCTCCCACCACACAGATCACCTGCCTATTGTAATCATGGAGTTGTGAACCAAGTGCCGCCGGAAGGGCAAATCCCATGGTTCCCAGGCCACCTGAGGTCACTTGGGTACGGGACTGCTTATATTGGAAATATCTCCAGGCCACCATTTGATGTTGGCCCACATCTGTCACAAGGATGGCATCATCAGCTTTGAATTCATTGATATGACGAATCACCTCACCCATGGTCAGGCCTTCCTTAGTTGGAAGTAGGTCATTGCCTACTACCACCCGCTTTTCTTCGGCTTCCAATTCCCTGAATTTCTCTATCCAGTCCTCATGGCTTTTTTGATCCACCGCTAGGGTGAGTTTCTCCAAGGTTTCCTGACAGTTTCCCAGTACAGGAACTTCGCACTTTACGTTTTTGTCGATTTCTGCAGGGTCAAGCTCCAGGTGAACGACCTTTGCCTGCTTGGCATACCTGGAAAGATCGCCTGTCACACGGTCATCAAACCTCATTCCTATCGCTATTAATACATCACACTTATTGGTGAGCATGTTTGGTGCATAATTGCCATGCATGCCTAACTTACCCACGTAGTTGGGGTGGTTTTCGGAAATGGCGCCAGTACCCAAAAGTGTGCAAGCGGCAGGAATGCCGGACTTATCCAAAAAGGCCCTAAGTTCTTTTTCGGCCTTGCCCAAAATCACCCCTTGGCCATAAAGCACAAAGGGTCTTTCCGCTTTGTTGATCAAAGCAGCAGCAGCCTGAATGGCCCTGTCATCCACTTTAGGATATGGTTTGTAAGAACGGATATTCAGACAAGGGACATAATTAAACTCCCCGGCGCTTACCTGGGCATTCTTGGTAATGTCAATGAGCACGGGCCCGGGTCTACCAGACCGGGCTATATGAAAACCTCTGGCTATAGCAGGGGCAATATCTTCTACTTTTTGTACCTGGATGTTCCATTTAGTGGCAGGCATGGAAATCCCCACCACGTCGGTTTCCTGGAAGGCATCCGTGCCAAGAAGGTGGGAGGGGACTTGTCCTGTAATGCACACCAATGGGGTGCTGTCAATCATGGCATCGGCCAGGCCGGTGATGAGATTGGTGGCTCCTGGGCCGGAAGTGGCCATGCAGACCCCTACATGACCGGAGACACGCGCATATCCCTGAGCGGCATGGATGGCACCCTGCTCATGTCTGGTGAGAATATGTTGAATTTGATTCACGTAGTCATAGAGCGCATCATACACAGGCATGATTGCACCTCCGGGATAACCAAAAATGTACCTGGCATTTTCGGCAATCAGGGACTTAATTACTATGTCCGCACCCCTAATTTTAGAATCTTCCATAATCCTTTAACCATTATCAGTAACACATCCCTCAGATGCTGTAGAAACCAACTGAGAATATTTTTTTAACGTTCCATTTAGATGGGACAAGTCTTTGTTTTTCCAATTTTTTCGCCTTTTCTCAAACTCTTCCTCCGAAACCTCGCAAGATATACTCAGGTCTTCAGAGTTGATGGTGATCACATCCCCATCATGGATCAGTCCTATCGGGCCTCCCATGTAGGCCTCAGGTGTGATGTGCCCCACCACAAACCCATGTGTGCCCCCAGAAAATCTTCCATCTGTGATCAGGGCAACGTCAGCTCCCAACCCTGCGCCAATGATAATAGAGGTGGGCTTGAGCATTTCAGGCATCCCAGGCCCACCTTTAGGGCCACTATATCTGATTACTACCACATCCCCCTTTTGGACCTTGTGATTTTTCATGGCATCATTGGCCTCTTGTTCACTGTCATACACTTTGGCCTTGCCGGTGAAGGATTTACCTTCTTTGCCGGAAATTTTGGCAACCGCTCCATCGGGGGCAAGGTTACCTGATAAGATACAAAGGTGCCCTGTTTCCTTGATGGGATCCTCAATAGGATAAATTACACTGCCCCTCTCTGGTTTTACTGGAGCAATATCCACCAAATTTTCTGCCAAAGTTTTACCTGTAACCGTAAGACAGTCACCATGGAGCATACCCTTGTCCAATAAATAGCGCATAAAAGCGGGAAGACCTCCTTGAAGGTGCAAGTCCTCCATCAAGAATTTACCGCTAGGCTTGAAATCACCTAGTACTGGTGTCTCTGCATTGATTCTCTTAAAGTCTTCCAGGTTGAATTCCACACCCGCAGTTTTAGCGATAGCCAAGAGGTGTAATACCGCATTGGTACTGCCCGCCAATGCTACGGCTACTCTCACGGCATTTTCCAGGCTTTTTTTGGTGACGATGTCCCTGGGCTTAATATCCATTTCCAGAAGCTGTGCAATATATTTGCCGGCCTCATCGCATTCTTTGCGTTTTTCCGGAGAAGTGGCAGGGTTGGTGCTGCTATAGGGGAGTGAAAGTCCCATGGCCTCTATAGCAGAAGCCATGGTGTTGGCCGTGTACATGCCTCCGCAAGCTCCGGCCCCTGGGCATGCATTTTTAATCACGCCCATGTAATCCTCATCATTGATTTCGTTTTTGATCTTTTTGCCATAGGCTTCAAATGCCGAAACCAAATTTAGTTTTTCGTTTTTATACCTTCCGGATCTGATGGTGCCCCCATAGACCATGATCCCTGGGCGGTTTACTCTTAGCATTCCCATAACAGCTCCAGGCATATTTTTATCACAACCAGCTACGGCCACTACCCCGTCAAAGGAATGTCCCAATAAAAAAGACTCTATGGAATCGGCAATGATTTCCCTGGACGGAAGACTGTACCTCATGCCTGATGTGCCCATGGAAATGCCATCACTGATGCCTATGGTATTAAATACAAGTCCCGTAAGTTTAGATTTCACAGTGGCATCTTTGATGGCCTTGGCAAAATCGTTCAAATGCATGTTGCAGGGGTTGCTCTCGTAACCACAGCTTGCCACGCCCACGAATGGTTGCTTCATCTTTTCGTCAGTCAGCCCTGTGGCATAAAGCATGGCCATTGAACCAGGATTCTCCTGATTATCACTTACTTCCCAGCTGTATTTCTTTGAGTTGCTCATTGAGTTGCTCGTTAATTTTTATGATTTTTTCATCTAAAGGCCTATAAAAAAAAGTGCTTCAATCGAATGAAGCACTTTATTGTTTTGCGTTTTTTTGACAATAGTTCAGCGCTTCATTCCCAATTAAATGACGAGGACGACAAGAATGATAATGTGAACGAAGCTGAACATGATATTGATTGAGTTGTTAATCTTCTTATATTTGATCCCTTGTAAATTTGGATATGCAATATTAAAACCCTTATCCCATACTTACAATATTTTATTTCACTTTTTAATTTGAAACAAAAATGAATCAAATGTATATTATTTTTATTTAGAAATTTAAAGTCAAGTTTATTTTAAATTACAAATTAAATATTTTTATTTTTTTGATAATTTTAAAATTACCGAATTTTCTTTTGTTTGACGAGTTTTGGTAAATTTTTTCAAAACCTTATCGACTTTTCAATTATTTCGGCGGTTTTTTCAAGAACTGATTAAAGTACCTCAAAAAGTTTGACTACCTGTTGATGCTAAATTAGCATGGCTTTTTTACTTTTGGCGATTACTTATAAGTTGTATGATATGATAGGCTTCCCCAACGCAAAAATCAACCTAGGCTTGCACGTGACAGGCAAGAGGAGTGACGGCTACCATGAAATTGAGAGCTGCATGGTGCCGGTACCCCTATATGATGTATTGGAGATGATCGTTGCCCCAAAACATGCTTTTTCTAGTTCGGGCATTCCCATTCCCGGCAACTCCGAAGATAATCTCATTCAAAAAGCCTATCACCTGATACGAAAGGATTATCCTGATATTCCCGCACTTAAGATTCACCTGCACAAAAATATCCCCATTGGGGCAGGGTTGGGAGGGGGCTCTGCTGATGCCTCCTTTGCACTCACCCTTATGAATAAACTTTTAGAACTAGGCATTAATTCCAAAAGATTAGAAGAATATGCAGGGAATTTGGGGAGCGACTGTCCCTTTTTTGTGGAAAATTTGCCAAAGTTGGCTGGAGGTAGGGGAGAGATCTTGTCCCCTATCCAGATCGATTTAAATGGTATATGGATCTATTTGGTTTACCCTCAAATTCACATTAGCACCAAAGAGGCCTATGCTGACTTAACTCCCAAGAAGCCTGAACACTCACTTGCTGAGATATTGCCTTATCCCGAAAAATGGAAAGAGGCACTTGTGAACGATTTTGAGCCTTCTTTATTTGGGAAATACCCAGAGCTCAGAAGAATTAAAGAAGGGTTGTATCAAAATGGGGCCTTTTATGCCGCCATGTCGGGTTCTGGTTCGTCTGTCTTTGGGCTCTTTCAACACCAACCGCTCCCTATGGATTTCCCGGATCACTATTTTGTGGTCTGCGAACCATTAATTTAGCACCCTCAAAATTCCCCGATTTGCCTTTGGTCTTTTTTCTTTCCATATACCTGATAACAGGATAAATACAGACCGCAAGCAATACCAATGAGGTGCCCAGATAAAACTCACCGGTCATTTTTTCCTTTTCTCCAAATATAAGTACTGCCAGGAGTATGCCATATACTGGTTCCAAATTAATGGTGAGGTTTATGGCAAAGGCACTCAGTCTTTTCATAAGATTGACCGAAACCGCGAATGGGATAATGGTGCAAACCAGGGCAAGCAAAATTAACCAAAGCCAATCCATGGGTAAGGGGTGAAAATTCACTCCATTTTCTGTAAGCCAGGGGCCATAAATTGGCATAAAAAGTAAGGCAAAGGCACAGGCCCCTGCCATTTCATACAAGGTAATCACATAGGGGGAGTGACGATGAGCAAACTTTCCATTGATCACCATAAAGGAAGCTGTTCCTAAGGCAGAAACTATTGCCATGGACAATCCTAACCAGTAATCGAATTCAAACCTAAAAATCACCACCAAGCCAACGATCACGAAAAGGCCAAGGAATACTTCATAACCTTTGATGCGGGTTTTATTGAAAATGGGCCCCACAAAAGCTGTCCATAAGGAACATGTGGCCATTCCTGCCAAACAAACCGATGCGTTAGAAACCCTTGCAGCCCAGAAAAAAAGGATCCAATGCATGCTAATGATGAATCCTGTCAGGAAAATTTTCATTGCCTGATTGAAGGGAACCCTCATGCTTTTGCCCTGTACCTTAAAAAGCACCAGCAGTGCAAGGCTGGCAATTAGGGTACGGAAAAAAACGATTTCTACCGCAGGTACGCTGATAAGGAGTCCCAGGATCACGGTGAAACTCCAAATCACCACAATGAGATGTAGCATCCCGTAATCTTTTACAGTGGAATAGTTTGGGTGCATACTTACCTGGGCACGGTTTTATACAGCACCAATCCCGTGGTGGCAAATATGATATTGGGGATCCAAACTGCAAAGATGGGATAAGCGGTTCCTGCCTCAGCAAAGGTTCGTGTAAGCAAAAAGAGGATGATGTATACAAAGGCCAACAAAAACCCAAGTGCGATTTTAAACCCAGAGCCCCCTCTGGTCTTTTTAGAAGAGACAATCACGCCTATGAAGGTGAGGATGATGGCCGCAAATGGCGACATGTACCGTACATATTTTTCTATCTTATAAAAGCTGATATTGTCGGCACCCCTATCCTCCAAAATCCGAATTTGTTCGCTAAGTTTTGGGAGGGTGAGTGTCTCATGGTGATTTTTTGGAAGGTCAAAATCGGCTGGGGTAATGGATAACACCGTATCCATGGCATCCCCGGTGCTCCATTCCTCATGCATATCCCTGAGTTCCCGTAATCTCCAATTTCTGACATTCCAAGCCCTTTTTGCAGTGTCCCAGACAATACGGTCTGCGGACAGTTTGGAGAACAATTCCCCGTCTTCAATATGTTCCAGAGTGAAGTTGTAACCTGTGTTACCAGAGGTGTAGTACCTGGAAAGGTAGGCATATGTTTCTGGAGCCACCTTGATATGGATGTTTTGCTGGTTAAAATCCCTTTTGTCGTCCAGATGTTTCACCTTGAATTCAGATACGCCCGCTGTGGCAACGGGCAGGATCCATCCATTCAGAAAGAAACTGACTACAGCAATAAGCAATGCACTGATCATAAAAGGCACCAACATCCTCATAAAACTTACTCCACTGCTTAAAATGGCGACAATTTCTGTTCTTCCTGCCATTTTAGAAGTGATGAAAATCACGGAAATAAACACCGTAATGGGGGTGAGCAGATTGTTTAAGTACAACCCATAATTCAGCATGTATTGCAGGATATCTTGGGTGGGGACGTTATTACGGATATAAGCATCGTTCTTCTCCGTAAAGTCCAGGACAAGTACAATCAATATCAGCATCAAAACCACGAAGAGATAGGTTTTGAGAAATTCTTTGATGATCAATTTGTCCAATATTTTCATAATACTCTCAGGAAAATTCCCCTGCTAATTTACGGCATCGCCGGTGTTAGGTTACTATTTGTTATAATCTTCTACTTACCACCTCAACCATTTTTGCTTTCCAAGGAACAAATTCCCCTTGTTGAATTTTTTGCCTGGCTTCACCCACCAGCCAGAGATAAAAGGAGAGGTTATGTATGCTGGCAATTTGTGCAGCCAAGATTTCCTTGCTTATGGTGAGGTGCCTCAAGTAGGCCTTGGAATAAAATTGGCTCACATAGCTGGGAAATCCAACGTCTATGGGGCTGAAGTCATCTTTCCATTTTTCATTTCTGATATTGATGATTCCCTCCGAAGTGAACAGCATGCCGTTTCTGGCATTGCGGGTGGGCATCACACAGTCAAACATATCCACACCCAAAGCAATGGACTCCAAAATATTGGCCGGGGTGCCTACTCCCATGAGGTAACGTGGTTTGTCTTTGGGTAGTATACGGGTAACCCATGAGGTCATTTCATACATGATCTCTGCAGGCTCTCCCACCGATAAGCCCCCTATGGCATTACCTTCCCGGCCCTGTTCTGCAATGTAATAAGCAGATGCCTCTCTGAGGTCCTTATATACACTTCCTTGAACGATCGGGAACAAGGTTTGCTGGTACCCGTATTTACCCGCTGTTTGATCAAAACGCCTTTGGCACCTTTCCAACCATCTATGGGTAAGTTCCATGCTCTTTTTTGCATAGTCCCATTCACAAGGATAAGGGGTGCATTCATCGAAGGCCATGATGATATCTGCACCTATGCGGCGCTGCACGTCCATGACGCTTTCTGGAGTGAAGGTATGGGTGGAACCATCGATATGAGATTTAAAAACTACCCCTTCCTCGGTTATTTTTCTGTTTTCGGCAAGGGAAAACACCTGATATCCTCCGCTATCTGTAAGAATGGGCTTGTCCCAGCCATTGAATTTATGTAGTCCGCCAGCAGCCTCCAGGATGTCCAAGCCGGGCCTAAGGTAGAGGTGGTAGGTATTACCCAGGATGATTTGTGCTTTTATGTCGTAGGTAAGCTCACGCTGATGTACAGCTTTTACCGAACCTGCGGTTCCCACTGGCATGAAAATCGGTGTTTGTATTTCCCCATGATCAGTGGTAAGCAGCCCCGCTCTGGCCTCACTTTTCTTGTCGGTATGTTGAAGGGTAAACTTCATTCAGTCACTTGTTGAAAAATTCGATTTCTTATTTCTATATTTAAAGGCACAAAAATAGGGGCAATTCAGCAAAACATGATTCCTTTTTCGTTTTATCTTTAATTTTCAAGTACCATGATGTGGGTAGATTGGTGGTGGATGATTTTTTTTTCGGCTTTGGCCATTCAAGTTTTCTATTTTCTCTTCGTTTTTGGAAGACTGGCCTTTTTGTATAAACCCAAGGAAGACACTTTGGATGAGGCACTTGACGGGGTGAGTGTGGTAGTGGCGGCTAGAAATGAGCTTGATAACTTACACCGGTTAATCCCAAAACTCTTTGAACAAAATTATGGAACCTTTGAGGTGATTATCGTAAACGACAGGTCTTCTGATGACACCGAAGATTTTCTAAGGGCCCTTTCAGCCACCTATGCAGCATTGAAAGTGGTGAATGTGAGGTATCTTCCGGGGCATGTTACCGCCAAAAAATATGCGCTGACCCTGGGAATAAAAGTGGCAAGATACGATGTTGTCCTACTTACCGACGCAGATTGTCTGCCTCAGTCACCAAATTGGATAAGAAGGATGAGTTACCCCGTCAGAAAGTTGGAGAAAGATGTTGCCATAGGTCATGGTTCCTATCAGGTGCTGCCGGGATTGCTCAATAAGTTTATCCAATACGAAACCTTGCTTACCGCCCTGTATTGCTTTTCTTTCGGCCTGTGGAGTTCTCCTTTTATGGGGGTAGGTAGAAACCTCTGTTATAGGAGGAGTTTTTTCATGGAAAGGAAGGCATTTAAAGACCTTTGGCATATACAGGGTGGGGATGATGACCTCTTTATAAACAAGTATGCCACAAAAAAGAACACTGCTGTAGTGATCCGTCCGGAAAGTATCACCCTTTCCATTCCAAAAGACAATTACAAAGCTTATTTCGAGCAAAAGAAACGGCATTTTCAAGTTGGAAAATATTACCGCACAAAAGATAAACTTAAACTGGGGTTTTATTCGTTTAGTAATTTGTTGTTTTGGGTTTCGGGTTTGGGGATACTGCTGTTAAGCAGTGCCTGGGAACCAATTGCCTTGGTTCTGGGGTTAATTCTCCTAAGGGCAATTTTGCACTATTCGATCTTTAAAAAAGCCAAGGTGAAATTAGAGGGTATGGGTCAGGTTCTTTGGGCCATGTTTTTTGATTTGCTTTATATGGGCTATTTTTGGATCATAGGAACTAAAGGTTATCTGTCAAAAACAGTTAGATGGAAATAAACGAAAGAGGGTTTTCAGACAAGGCATTAGAAGATTTTGAACTTATCGATAAGGCGGTAAAGGAGAAAGATCAGCAGGCTTATGCCACCCTAATGAAAAGGTACAAAAAGGCAGTATATTTTATGATCCTTAAAATGATTAGGGATGCCGATGATGCCGAAGACCTCACGATGGAAGCCTTTGCAAAGGCTTTCAGGAACCTGCATAAGTTTAAAAAAGATTACACATTTAGTACTTGGCTCTTCCGGATTGCCACCAATAACACCATTGACTTTATCCGTAAGAAAAAACTCAAGACCATGAGTTTGAACAATACCTTAACCGATGATGGAGGCAATGCAGTGAACATAGACGTGGAAGATGATGATAATAACCCTCAGGATGAATTCATCAAGTCTCAGCGCATTGAAATGGTACGTATTTTTGTGGATAAGCTTCCGGCTAAGTATCGCAAACTGGTCAAGTTGAGGTATTTTGATGAACTATCCTATGATGAAATTGCCGAGCAGCTTGAAAAACCGCTGGGAACCGTTAAGGCCCAACTCCATCGATCCAGGGAGTTGCTATATGAAATAGCACAGGGGAAAAATAAGCATATTTAAAAGGAATGGACGAAATAGATCAGCTATTACAATACTTTCCACAACTTTCTGCTGAGCAAATATCCCAGTTTGAGCTTCTTGAGCCACTGTATACAGATTGGAATGCCAAAATTAATGTGATCAGCCGTAAGGATATGGACCACTTTTTTGTTCACCATGTGCTGCACTCACTGGGAATTGCTAAGGTGGTAAATTTCCCAGAGGGCACTAAGATCTTAGATATAGGAACAGGTGGAGGTTTCCCGGGCATTCCGTTAGCAATATTGTTTCCAGAGTGTCAGTTTCATTTAGTGGATTCCATAGGAAAAAAGATTCAAGTGGTCAAGGATGTGGTGAAGCAGCTAAAGCTTAAAAATGTGGAAGCTCAACAAGCCCGTGCAGAATCGCTGAACCGCAAGTATCATTTTGTGGTAAGTAGGGCCGTGACACAAATGGAAAAATTTTTGCCATGGGTGAAGGGGAAGTTCCGGAAAGAAGATGTTATGGATATTCCCAATGGAATCTTGTACCTTAAAGGTGGGGATGTGGATTCAGAGATGGAGGACTTGAACCTCACATATGTTTGTTATCATTTGGAAGATTACTTCAAAGAGGCTTTCTTTGAAACCAAAAAAGTGATCTATATCCCTTATCAGGGGAGAAGATAACTGATTTAAAGTGAAGGGTGTATATATACACATACTGATTTTACTACTATGGAGCACGCTAGGGTCTGTTTGTTTTGCACAATCGCCCTTTACGGCCCCAGACTCGCTACTCACCATCCAGCAAGGAGTAGCCAGTTATTATGCGGGTAGATTCCATAACAGACCCACCGCAAGTGGGGAGATCTATGATATGATGGAATTTACTGCCGCTCATAAACACCTGCCTTTTGGAACATTACTCAAAGTTACCAATCTGAATAATAGCTATCAGGCAATTGTAAGGATCAACGATAGGCTGCCGAAAAGTTCTTCCAGGATTATTGATCTTTCAAAAGGCGTAGCCGAGCATCTGGATATGATTCAAGATGGCATTGTGGAAGTGACCTTGGATGTACTTACCCACCAAACCATAGCCATGTTGAAGGAATATTACGATGAAACCCCACCTGATTTGAGGCTAAGATTATATTATGAGCCACTCAAATCTTCTGAAAGAAAAGAAGCTTCATTGTTTGAGTTAGGGTTCTAAAAAAAATCAACCATTTTTTTAAGCAGTAGCATTTTTTTTCTACCTACAGCATTTTTTTTCACCCATTGGGGCTAACTTTGGGGAAGATTTCTGGTTAATTGTTTAAATTATAAGCTCACTTATTTCTAAATGTTGTTTCAGATATGAAAAAACTATACCTCTTACCCATTTTTTTGGTTTTGTTTGCTCATGTTCTCCCTGCTCAGATAGACGAGCGTAGGCATGGGGAAAGGTTTGAGCAACTTGGCCCATTACTTAGGTCGCCAAACGTTTATAGAACGGCTGCCGGTGCTCCCGGTCATTTGTATTGGCAACAAAAAGCAGATTATGAAATCGAGGTGACCTTGGATGACGATAATCAGTCCATCACCGGAACTGAAAAGGTCACTTATTACAATAAT
>PXCO01000036.1 GCA_003565295.1 Cyclobacteriaceae bacterium | reverse complement strand
GATCTTCGGGATAGCCTGCCCCAGCCTGCCCCGAACTCGATTCGGGGAACCTGTTTCGGGGGACTCGCTTCGGGAGCCTGTCCCGAATTCACTTCGGGAGAATCTCGCAACTCCCCGATAGCCATCGGGGCATCCCAGTGTGTGACGTGCCCGAT
Source organism: Cyclobacteriaceae bacterium (assembly GCA_003565295.1). Taxonomy (GTDB): domain Bacteria; phylum Bacteroidota; class Bacteroidia; order Cytophagales; family Cyclobacteriaceae; genus Pleomorphovibrio. The sequence goes on along the minus strand of PXCO01000036.1, from coordinate 23,831 downwards.
GCTCGATTTCATTTGACAATCAGATGGTGTAAAAATAAGAAATGAAGCATTACTTTTTACGCAATACAGTGCAAAATCTGTAATTTAGCCTCAAAGTTCAGGAAATATGACACAGTGGTATTTTCAGGAGCACATGTCCGGGGAAGAGTTCGTATTGGACCAGCAGGAATCCAAACATATCAGCAAGGTGTTGAGGAAACCCATAGGTGAACTGGTTCAATTCACCAATGGAAAAGGTTCTGTGTTCACATGCAAAATTGAGGACAATCACCCCAGAAGGACACGGCTTAGGATCGTGGAACAACAGTTTCTAACAAAACCTTCCTATGACATACATTTGGCCATAGCCCCTACCAAAAACATGGACAGGATAGAATGGCTTATGGAAAAAATCACCGAAATTGGGGTGGATGAAATCACCATATTGCAAACCGAAAACACGGAACGCATTCAGGTGAATATACAGCGTTTGCAAAAAAAAGCGATCAATGCCTGTAAGCAAAGCCGTAAGGCTTGGCTGCCCTCCCTTAATGATATCACCCCGTTTGATCAGTTTATCTCAGACCCTTCTTTGCTCAGCCATCAGCGGTTCATTTGTTATGTGGATGAAAACATCCCGGACCATCTCTACCAATTGGCCAAACCAGGGCATTCCTACCTGGTCTTGATCGGGCCTGAAGGGGACTTTGGGCCTTCAGAGATACAAGCTGCACTGGATGAAGGATTTTCGGCATGTAGTTTGGGGAAGAGTAGGCTTAGGACAGAAACCGCAGGACTGGTTGCGGTACACAGCCTGCAACTGGCCAACCTCTCACTTTGATTAAAACAATTACATTCTCTATGAAAAATAATATTTACTCCATTATTCTGCTTTGCTTATTTGGGCCTTTGGCCTGTCATTCACCAAATGAGCGACAAAGCGACGAAGCTGTTGGCCCTGGAGGTTGGCTCAAAGGCGACACCAATGAAAAGCTGGATGAAGTTGCCCATCAGTTAGGTGGGTTCAGCAGGACCATGGTGGAGGTGGGCTACAGGTATAGTGAACTTTACTGGGCAGGGCAGGACGAGAACTGGAAATATGCAGATCATCAAATTGAACATATCATAGAAGCCATGGAAGACGGGCTAAAAAGAAGGCCTGAGAGAAAGGCCTCCAGCCATGAGTTTATGGAAGAAGTATTGCCTGCCATGGAAGACTTAGTGCAAAAAGGGGATAAGACCGAATTTTTGGAAGGTTTCAAATCCCTTACCGCATCCTGTAACCATTGTCATAACCAGGAAGGGGAGGAGTTTATCGTGATCAGGGAACCCGAGATAAGAACTTCGCCGGTTAGGTTCAGGTGAGGGGCTTTTTTGCCCACTCTGAAAAAACCCCACTAGCCCCCTTTTGATAGTCATCCCAAAGGCCTTGTTTTTATAATATAAGCTAAATATCCATTGTCTAATTCATATTTGGCACACGTAAAAAACTTCCCAAAGTCCTAAGAGGCCTCGGGAGGTTTAAGATTTGTTCCCAAAATACCTTAGATAATACTCCTTAGCCTTATCCAGGTCTTCTGGAGTGTCTATGGCTACTGCCTGATGCTCCGTATGAATCATTTTAATCCGCACCCCATTTTCTAGTAGGCGCAACTGTTCCAGCATTTCCGTTTGTTCAAGTTTTGATTTTTCCCATGAGGTAAAACGCATAAGCATCCCTTTTCTATAACCGTAAATACCTATGTGCCTGTAAAAACTGGCCCTGGAGACATCTCCGCGCACATAAGGAATGGGTGAACGGCTGAAATAGAGGGAGAAATTATCCTTGTCCACCACTACTTTCACCAAGTTGGGGTTTAGCAGCTGTGCCTCCTCCTTGATCGTAGACATCAGAGAGGCCACAGCTACTTCAGGTCGCCGAAAAGCCTCCACTAGGGATGCAAGGGAACCACGGTCCTGAAAAGGCTCATCCCCCTGTACATTAACAATAACGTCTGCTTCCAGGTTTTCTGCGGCCTCCGCAATCCTGTCCGAACCACTTTCATGCGGCTGTTTACTTAAAAAAACCTCACCACCTTCGGCTCTGATGGCCGTTGCGATTTCATCATGGTCCGTTACCACTACCACCTTATCAAACACCCCGGTGGAGACCGTGCTTAAATAAGTGCGGCAAATGATAGGTTTACCACAGAGGTCGGCCATTAGTTTGGCGGGAAATCGGGTGGCTCCAAAACGGGCAGGTATCAGTGCTACTTTAATCATGGTTCTAATGTTCGCGCTCTATTATATCAGGCCACAAAATTAGCAAATTATAAGAATGGGCAGGTCAAAACCAAAATTAGTTAGCAAAGGTTATGCATGTTGAATATCTTTATGGACCATCAACTTAAATACCATGTATAGGCTGTTAACAATTTACTTTCTAATCGGAATCCTGACCCTCACTGGTGTGCAGGCACAATCCGATTTTGTGAATGAGCATTATGAAAAGAAGGAATACCGTATTTCCATGAGGGACGGGGTGAAGTTGCATACCGTCGTGTATTCCCCAAAAGACAGGTCTGTTACCTACCCCATACTCATGCAACGTACCCCTTACAGTGCCGGGCCATACGGTGAGGGTGAACTAAGGCCTTCTATTGGCCCGTCACCTTATGTGATGAAAGACCGGTATATCATCGTCTATCAAGATGTAAGAGGAAGGTGGATGTCAGAGGGGGAGTACGATAACATGCGCCCCACTGTGGCCGACCGGGAGGACAACCCCAAAGCCATTGATGAAAGTACGGATACCTTTGACACCATTGAGTGGTTATTGGAAAACCTGGACAACCACAATGGACGAGTGGGGATGTGGGGCATCAGTTACCCCGGGTTTTATTCAGCTGCAGCCCTGCCTTTTGCACACCCCAACTTAAAAGCCGTATCCCCCCAGGCTCCAATAGGAGATTTTTATTTTGACGATTTTCATCACAACGGAGCTTACTTCTTAAGTTATTGGCTGGCAACGGCGGTATTTGGCTACCAGAAAGAGGGTCCAACAGACAAACCCTGGTATGAGATGGTTGACCCTGGCACCAGGGATGGCTATCAATTCTTCATGGATCTGGGGCCCCTAAAGAATGCGGACAAATATTATGGTGAAGATAATTTCTTTTGGACTCAGTTAAAAGAAAACCCTGATTACAATGAGTTTTGGCAGAAAAGAAGCATTATCCCACATCTAAAGGAGGTGACCCCAGCGGTGATGACAGTGGGTGGATGGTTTGACGCTGAGGATCTTTATGGCCCCCTCACCATTTACAAAACACTCGAAAAAAACAACCCTGGAATTTATAACACTTTAGTAATGGGGCCATGGTCGCATGGGGATTGGTCAAGGGAGGCTGGAATTCAGAAGGTGTCAAACATTTATTTTGGGGATTCCATATCCACCTGGTACCAGAAAAATGTTGAGTTTGAGTTTTTCCAAAAATTGCTCAAGGAGGGCAGCAATCCTGATCTCCCGGAAGCTTATATGTTTGACACAGGCAAAAAAGAATGGAGGATCTTTGACCAATGGCCCCCCAAAGAAGCCCACAAGGTGCAGTATTACTTTGGGGAAAAGAAAAAGCTTTCTACGGGTAAGCCTGGTGGGTCCGGATCTTCTAGTTTTATTTCTGACCCGGAGAACCCCGTTCCCTATAGCCAGGATATAAAACTGAACTTTACCCCTAGAAAATACATGGCAGATGATCAACGTTTTGCCGCAAGAAGGCCTGATGTGCTGGTATTTGAAACTGGACCCTTGGAGGAGGACATCACCCTGGCCGGAGAGATCATGGCCAGACTTTTCGTGTCCACTTCAGAGAGTGATGCGGATTGGGTGGTGAAGTTGGTGGACGTTTTTCCGGGAGAGACAGAAAACCATGAATATGTGCAGGAAGGTCAGCACTTAAGCCACTATCATCTCAAAGTCCGTTCTGAGGTGATCCGAGGTAGGTACAGGGAAAGTTTTTCTTCCCCAAAACCTTTCACCCCGAACAAGGTGACTCCAGTGGAATTACAGCTTCAAGATGTTTTCCATACCTTTAAAAAAGGCCATAAAATTCAGGTTCAGGTACAAAGCACCTGGTTCCCCTTAATTGATCGTAACCCGCAAAAGTATGTGGAAAACATCTTCAAGGCCTCTGAGGAAGATTTCATCAAGGCAACCCATAAGGTGTTTCATGCAAGTGAACACCCCAGTCATATTGAGGTTCAGGTACTAGAATAACCACAAGCGCCAGTTCTTATTTATACTAAGTATAAGTCAATAAAACAGAATAATATTTTACAATCGTTTAATTATACCAGTTCTAAATTCCTAGGATTAAAATTTTTCTTGGAACTTTAGATAATTCCTTCTGTTATATTTGTAGCATCATCGTTAAAAAATCGTTTATTAATTCTGATTATTAACCTATCACTTTAATACTATGTATATGAAAACTAAAGAAAAAGAAATAGTGACTTTAAAAAGGTCATTGCTATTCGATACGGAAGAAAAGTTGAACAAGCAAATTGAAATGGAAGGTAAGTCGTCGGCCTATTATTTGTCCATGGCTTCATGGGCAGACATGAAAGGTTTCACCCATTCCGCTCAATTTCTTTACGACCATGCTGAGGAGGAGCGTCAGCATATGCTCAAACTATTTCGTTACATCAATGACGCCGGGGGCCATGCCGTACAGCCTGAAATCATAGGTGTAAGGCATAATTTTAATTCATTGAGAGAAGTATTTGAGCTGATTTTGGAACATGAAATAGAAGTCACCAAATCCATCAATCAAATTGTGGATCATTGTTTTGCCATTAAGGACTTTGCCACCTTTAGTTTTATGCAGTGGTATGTGACCGAGCAAAGGGAGGAGGAAACCTTGGCCCGGAGGGCCCTTGAACTCTTCGAAATCATTGGTGAAGAGGGCGTGGGATTATGGACCATAGATCAGGAACTGGGAAAACTCCATTCTAAGGTAGACACTGGGAATTAAATTAAAGGACTGAAAATAATTTGGCACCCGTCCGAATCCGGACAGAAGGATCATGCAAATGGACGGGTGTTAGGTTTTTCATTTAAGGGCATTAATTTCCATTTTAATTTTTTTTTCACTATATTTCCCAACTATATAACCCAACAGCCATGAAAAAATGTCTCACTTTCAGCTTTAGCCTTTGTGTTATTGTCGTCAGTGTGGGCTTTGGCCAAATGGAAGACCCCCTTGACGAAACGGAAATAGATTCTATCATCAATCCTCCGCAGAGCCCCGTGTCCGAGGAGTTGGTAGGGTTGTGGGAAGTCAACTCCATCTACGACAAGTTTAAACCCTTTGAGGAGCTGTATCCCGGACAAAAGCCCCGGTTGTATTTTGATCCCTTCAACAAGCAGGTTTTCGGCTATACCGGATGCAATAACTTCAGCATTTTCACCCAAGTAGAAGGCAACGCAATTGATGTTCAGGGTTTTCTCACCATGACCAAAATGTGGTGTGACGGTGACGGTGAGGACGTGTTCCTTACCTTGCTAAAATCTGCCCATACCTTCTCCATTGATGAAGATGGCAAACTTTCCTTTTTATGCGGCAGTATGGAAATTATGAAATTGGAAAAAGTAGTCAACGAGGATAATGGAGAACACCCTTTTATTCTCCCCCTGATGATGGCGTCAGACCGGTTCCCATTCAAATTACGTAATTAAAGTAGAAGGCAAGATCCTGGCTCCCGCTTTTTCCATTTCAGTAATGGCCCTTTCGGTATCACCCTGTGAAAGGTTGACACCTTTGGTTGCATCCTCCAAGAGCACCGTCTCAAAACCTTCTTTAATGGCATCCATGACCGTAAATTTCACGCAATAATCGGCTGCGAGCCCCGCGATATAAACTTTTTCTATCCCCTGATTTTTCAAGTACGTGGACAGGCCGGTATCCTCCCTTTTATTGTTGTCATAGAAGCCACTGTAGGAATCCACCATTGGATTAGTACCTTTCTGAAATACCTTTTTCCACTTATCCCTTCTGAGTTCTTTGTGGAAATCGGCCCCATGAGTACCCTGTATGCAATGGTCCGGCCATAGTATCTGATCCTCCCCCGACAGTTCTACAACCTCCCCCACCCTTTTCCCGGGATGGTTAGAGGCAAAACTGCCATGGTTTTTGGGATGCCAATCCTGGGTGGCTACCACGGTTTCAAATTTTTCTTGTAAACTATTAATCACCGGAATCACCTTATCTCCCTCCGGCACTGCTAATGAACCACCCGGTAAAAAATCATATTGTACGTCTACGATCAATAATGCTTCCATGTCCCTTAATGCTTTTTCCTAAAGATAATAAATTCATTCCTTGGAATCTAAGGATTTTGCCTTCAGCACTAAATCAGTTCTGAGGTGATAAAGAGATTCCTCCAAGCCCACCGGATAAATATGGGGATTGATCAATCGTTTGTGGGTCTTATCAAATTTGGCAAGCCGTGCCTTGGTCCGGCTTCTGATGTCATGTAGGCTTGGCCTTTCATATACTTTTTCACCATTCCTGAAAATCGCCTTCAACAGTACCTCACTTTCGGCACTGGTGGAATCGATTTTTTTCCTTCTAGTGGGATCCACTGGATCAATAATAACCTCATTTGTTTTTTCAGGAGTTCCTTCCAAAAAGATCATATCTCCGATAGCCCTATCTTCGGAATAAAAACGCTTTACGTTGTGGAACCCGGGAACGTTAATTTTTACCGACTGCTGGGAAAGTTTGATCTTGGGTACCCAGTTCCCATCCTTGGTTTTCATGGCGGACATTTTATACACCGCCCCCAGTGCGGGTTGATCATAAGCTGTCACCAGTTTGGTGCCCACCCCCCATAAGTTGATGGAGGCTTCCTGGAGCTTAAGGGAAGTCATGATGTGTTCGTCCAAGTCATTACTTGCCACTATTTTCACTTCGGGAAACCCGGCTTGATCCAACATTTCCCTGGCTTTATTGCTGAAGTAGGCAAGATCTCCGCTATCGATACGGATACCCAGTAGTTTTTTGCCCTTATCCTTTAGTTTCTTGGCAACCGTTATCGCATTCCTTACTCCTCCGATGGTATCATAGGTGTCCACCAAGAGTATTGTATTATCAGGGAATGCCTCGGCATAAGCCTCAAAGGCCTCAAGTTCATGATCAAAAGACATGATCCAACTATGGGCGTGAGTCCCTGCCACAGGTATGCCAAATAACTTGCCGGCCATCACGTTAGAAGTGGATGCACAACCACCTATATAAGATGCCCTGCTTGCGGCAATAGCCCCATCAATTCCCTGAGCTCTTCTAAGGCCAAACTCCATCACCGGCTCCCCTTTGGCCGCCAGAACAATGCGCGCGGCTTTGGTGGCGATGAGCGTCTGAAAGTTAATGATGTTCAGCAAAGGAGTTTCCAGCAACTGACATTGGATCAGCGGCCCTCTTACCCGCACCATTGGCATGTTGGGAAAAACCACCTCGCCCTCCTCCACAGCATCTATGTCACAACTGAACTGCATGTTTTCCAAATACCGGATAAACCCTTGCTCAAAAATTGGTGCACCTTGCTCATTCCGCATTTCAGCAAGGTATTGAAGATCCTGCTCAGAAAACTTGAAATTCCGGCAATAATCTATAACGTAATCCAGTCCGGCTGCTATGGTAAAACCGCTTTGGAAAGGGTTTTTCCGAAAAAAAAGGTTAAAAACCGCCTCCTCCTCAGCCTTTCCCGATTTCCAATACGCATAAGCCATGGTAAACTGGTAAAAATCCGTCAGCAGGTTCAATGAGCCCTGATATAAATCTTTAGTGATCTTCATTGCTAAATTATTTGGGGGATATGCCTATTCTGAACCCAAATTTAAAATAATAAAGGGAAAAGATGGGGATACTATTAAAATACCAGTGAGGTTATTTACCCGAAAACCTCACATTCAGAATTACCCCACTCATTACCAGAAGCATTCCTGCATAAGTCTGCAAATTGTAGGTCTCATCAAAGAGGAAAAAACCGAAACCCAGGGCATATATCAATCCTATATAGGTAAGGCTTGCCACTTTGGCCACCCTCGCATTTTGATAAGCCAAGGTGAGCAAATACTGTGCAGCCTGCGTGAAAACACCTATGGCAAGCAGCCAGGCCCAATCCCACCCTTGTGGGGTGACCCAATAAAACCAGGAAACCAACCCTGCCACAGGTATTGTCACCAAGGGGAAATAAAACACGATCACAAGGGGATGTTCGTTGTTTTTGAGTTTTCTGATCACATTATAAGCCAATCCTGAAAACAAAGCGGCGATAATTCCCACACCTAGAAAAAGTAAATCCACCCTGGGGTCAAAGCCTTCAATGACCAACACCCCGGCAAATGCAATGGAAAAATAAAAGAATTGAATAGGTTTAACCCTTTCTTTGACAATGAAAATACCTAAAACACTTGTGAAAATGGGGGATAAATAATGAATGGTTACGGCGCTGGCAAGTGGAATGTTTTGAAGGGTATAAAAAAAGGCGATCAATCCCACAGACCCCACCACACCTCTGATCACCAACCATTTACGGTTGTTCCCCAATACAGGAACACGCTGTCGTTTCAACATCAGATAACTTGCCAAGAAACTAAAAATGGAGCGAAAAAGTACAATTTCTATCGCCGGGATATGGGGAAGGTACTTGACAAATACGTTCATCAAGGCAAAAAAGAAAACGGCCAGCAACATGTGCTGTACACTTTTAGTGCTCAAAACAGTTGGATTTGGTAGAACATAAATGGTCTGGGCTATACATACACCACTAAGCAGCCGATTTGTTTGGCACAAATTTATTAGAAATGAATGAATCAGACATGTATAGGTGCATTAAGATTCAATATTAAATTGGTAAAAATCTAATGGTCAAAAATCCCATTCCTATACCAAAGGATTTATTAATCCGGATAAACTTTTTTAATTTGTAAAATTAATTCTAAGGTATAGATGAAAGCAACTTTTCAGGGAATTCCCATAAACATTAACCTCAAGTTCATTACCCTTTTATTATTTTACACTCCGAGGGCCCTTTTGGCCCAGGTTGAGCTTCAAGGTTCCTGGGAAGGGGAACTAGATCTGGGCGCACATAAGTTGCCGTTGGTAGTGCACGTCGACCATGAAGAAGGTAAACTCAAAGCCAAAATGGACAGCCCCAATCAAAATGCCTTCGATATTCCAGTATCCGAAATCCTCTATGATGGTCTGATGCTGATGTTCCGCTTAGATGGGTTGGGGGCTTCCTATGAGGGGGTCTGGAATGGAACGGCCTTCCAAGGACAGTTTAACCAATCAGGGATGGGCTTTGCATTGGAGCTAAAAAGATCCTCCGAAGAAAAGCGGTTTACCTCCCCTAAACCTCAGGAACCTATCCCACCATTTCCCTATGAATTGATATCCACCACTTTTATGAGCAATGGACTGGCCTTAAAGGGGACAGTAAGCAAGCCCAAGGGAACCGGGCCGTTTCCCGCTGTGGTACTTTTGAGCGGTTCCGGTCCTCAGGACAGAAATGCGGAAATCTATGGCCATAAGCCTTTTTTGGTGATAGCCGATTTTCTGACCAGAAATGGTATTGCCGTATTGCGATATGACGAGAGAGGTGTGGGTGAGTCTGAGGGAACTTTTGAGGGGAGTACCACACTGGATTTTAGCGAAGATGCAGTCGCTGCCATAGAAAAATTAAGGGGATTTGATTTCACCCATAATGCACAAACAGGGCTCATGGGGCATAGTGAGGGGGGGCTGATTGCCTGGATGCTTGCTGCTAAAGACCATCCAGATTTTATCATTTCTATCGCAGCTCCGGTATTACCCATTCAGGAGGTAATGACCCGTCAAACCTATGAACTGAGCCTTGGTACGGGAATGGACCCTGAATTAGCGGAGGAACAGGCTCAATTAAACAACCTGCTTTACCGCACTGTATTGGAAGCAGGGGATACGGAAAAGGGTCGCGAAGCGCTCTCTAGAGTATTGCTAGAGGTCGGAAAAAAGAAGGGTCTGGAATACGAACAGCGCGACCAATATCATCGGCAAATGCTTGAGGCCTATTCCCCCTTGGTAGAACCTTGGTTTAACTCTTTTCTTCAGTTGAACCCACAAGACTGGATTAAAGATATCCGTATTCCGGTATTTGCTGCCTTTGGGGAAAAGGATCAACAGGTAAATGCCGGGGCTAATTTGGCCAAACTCATCAAAACCCTCCCTCCGGGCAGAAAACACCGCTTGGAAATCTACCCGGAACTCAACCATCTCTTTCAACGGGCCAACACAGGGGCAGTAGCCGAATATGCTGAACTACCTGAAACCTTCAACCAAGAAGCCTTGGAAGATGTATTGGAATGGATCAAGGGTTTGGAATAAAAAAAGCTATGAAACAAAGTTCCATAGCTTAAGTCAATTAACAATAAACCCAAAATAACCAAGTTGTAACCCCAGGAATCGAACCTGAGTAGCTGAGCTTCAAACCTTTGCTACAATTCCTTAGATTTGATGATGCAAAGGTAAAGGTAATTTTCAACTTTCCAAAATATTTCGGTAAAAATCCTATAGTTAGATGCTTTTTTAACCTTACATTAGGAGCGGGAGTGAATTTTTAGTTAAAGCCACACTATTACCCTCGGCTATTTCCTGAAATTTCGTGAAAGCATCAGCGGATAAGCTCCTCCCATTTTATTGGATTTCCTTCCCAGTTCCAGCCATCTTCTGATTTTTCCAAGATGCGGTGTTTGCTGTTGGGGGCGTGCGGGGCATCCTCTTCCCTGAGCCATTTAGCATGCTGGGCTATTACCTGGCCATATTGGTCGTCCAAGGCTAGATTGGTGTGTTCATGTGGATCACTCAGGTGATCATACAACTCCTCATCTCCATTGGCATATCGGATATACCTCCACCGCTCTGAACGCACACTGTTGTTTCCGGGATTATGAGTGGTGATGGCAGGCCTTTTCCTTTCTTCATTCCTTAATAGTTGGGGCACCAAGGACAACCCCTCTAGCCCATCCTGTTCAGGTAGACCTGCTAACTCCACCAAGGTAGGGTATAGATCTAAAAGTTCAGCAGGTTGTCCTCTTTGCTCCTCCTGAGGTAGACCCGGCCCTGCAAAAATCAAGGGCACCCTGGTAGAGCGTTCCCAAAGTGTGTTTTTCCCGGTAATCCCCTTTTCGCCCAAATGCCAGCCATGGTCAGACCATAGCACCACTATGGTATCGTCCGCTAAACCATTAGCTTCCAAGGCATCCAACACACGGCCTACCATGGCATCTGTAAAACTGATAGTCGCCAGGTATGAGCGTACCAAATTGGCCCATTGCTGATTTTCTTTTAGCCAGGAAAGCCTTACCTCAGGCAAGTACCAATGCAAATACCAGGCAAAATCCGGCACATCTGCACGCTCATCTTCGGGGGCTTCCGGCAAAATAATCTCATCCTCTTCCGGATATAAGTCAAACCATTTCTTGGTGGCATATAAAGGCAAATGGGGAAGCCAAAAGCCCACAGCCATAAAAAAAGGGCCGTCACCATGCTCTCCCTGACCCAGTTTCCCCAATTTCTCCTCCGCCCACGTGGCCACCTTGTAATCATTCCTCACCGAATCCTGGTCATCAGGATACATGCCCCAATCCAACAAAGGGTGGTTACCCATCTGGGTTTCTCCCACCAGCTTATCCGGGGGATGTCCTCCAGTGCCCCCTCCAATGGGGCCCCATTCCTGAAATTCAGCTCTTTTTTCGGGACTATCCCCAATGCTATGAAAAATCTTGCCATTGGATAAGGTATAATATCCATGCTGCTGGAAGTACTGTGGCAAAGTGACCACGTTCCTGGTAATATCCACATCTCGGTGATGCGGGGCAAGCCCGTATATACCTGTGGTGGAAGGCCTCAAAGAGGTCATGATACTTACCCTTGAAGGATTACATAAAGGGGCCTGCACATGGGCATTGGTAAAAAGTACCCCCCTCTTGGCAAGTCTATCTATATTGGGGGTCTGTACCTGGGGATGGCCCCCCAGTGCCCCGACCCAATCATTCAGGTCGTCAATGGAAATAAACAAGACGTTGGGTTTATGATTTTCCCTCTTGTCATCAGTCTTTTTGCATGCACCCATAATAGTACTGCCCGCAAGCAGTAATATGAGGCCACACCATAGGGTAATTTGGGTCTTGCTAATCATTATTCAAAGGTTATTTTCCAGAGGTTTCCACCAGTCTGTCTTCCCCCATATTCGATCACGTATAAATCCCCCCCCACCAAAACTGCATCTACTGGTTGGGAAAAGCCTCCCACTATTCTGGTGGTTTTCAGGTCGAAGTTATCCAATTCCTCATTATAAGCCAACTCCAAATGCAAAAGGTCTTCCCCATATGAGGTAAAGGGTTTGAAAAGACTGGAACGTTCCCCACTGGTATACCTCAAGGTCAGTGCATTCCCCTTAAAGGGCGGAGGTAGATTTTTCCCCCTGTCAAAAACCAAACCCAGAGGTGATGAATGAGGAGTGAAGGTGGTGATGGCCACTCCCGTATCGGAACCGTCCATTACTTCACCGGTATTTATGTCCCTGTATTTATTGGCATCCGGGCCAAAATTCCTCATTCCCGGAGTAAACTTCACCCCATCAGGCCTTTTGGCAAAACCAGGATCATTGTAAAAATCATACGGATAGGCAGCGGCAGAAGGGTTCAGAAAGGGGTCTTTTTCAGGATCTGCCTCCCAATCCGGAAATTGCTGCGGGGTATCCATGCCCCCCATTACCCATGGAAACCCATAATGATGCCCTTTTCTTACCCAAAACATGTCTTCGTTTTGATCATAGTCACCAGCGTTTACCACCGCAAACATCCTCCCCTCCTCATCGAAGTCAAAGTCATAGGCATTCCTGATCCCTTCAGCATATACAAAACCCTTCTCCTTCAATTTTTCCAGGTCATTTGGTAACAAAAGGTCATTAGCGTCTATTGGAAACCTAAATATCCTCGCTGTTAAAGGCTCGTCCCTGCTATTGGGATAAGCACCCAGGTTATCTTGTACCTCGCCGTGATCTGTTCTGGACCCACTTACCACAAACACGAATTTCCCATCAGGACTCACCTTCACCGCACTCCATCCGTGGTCGAAAGGTGTGTTGGTGGTGCCATATTCCACGGTAGAAAAGACCTTTGATACCTTGTGTTCCCCATCAGGTTGAAGTACTACCCGCATCATCCAACCAGTAGTGCCTTTATTGTCATTTACCCTGATATTTCCAGTTAAAAAAAGGGTGTCGCCATAAATGGTCGCCCCCTGCAACCGGTCAATCCCATGATCCTCCACACTTACTACCTTTTTAGGTTGCGGAATTTCGTCGTCCAACCTAAAATAATACACATCACCTGTGAAGGTAGCATACCACAGGGAATGATCTGATGCCCTATAAAAAACCCGGGTAGCCCTGGGAGCCACTTTGGCAAACGGAGAAACCCTGATCCCTTCTACCAAGGCCTCCGGAAGGGCAGAAGATACACTACTCTCCATTTTACCCAATTGCCTCACAAAGCCAGTTAGCTGCCACCTTTCCTCCTCATTCAGTACTTCCTCAAAGCCGGGCATGGCACCCCTTCCTTCAGAAATTTTCCAAAAAATCGCACCATCGGTTTGGTTTTGAAAGGACTCAGTATGAAAATTGGCAGGCTGGGACCCCATGGCCCCTCCTGCAGCCCCATCCCCTAAACCGGTTTCCCCATGGCAATTCCAACAATACACTTGATAAAGTGACTTCCCTGCCTCCAAGGCCTCATTTGCACCTACGGGGTTCACCTTATGGTTGACCTCTTCAGGGGCTTGCCATTTTTCATTCCCCCCATTTTCCACTCCGGAATTGCCAGCACATGACCCTAAAATCACCAGGGTAAATAGCCGAAAAAATGAATTGTTGAAAATTTTGACAAATGCAACTCGGACAATCATTCTGTTTTGACGCATTCTAGTTTTAAGTCCTTATTATTGTGATTGCAATACAAACGGTGCCGAGATTCCCCTGCCCTGGAATCCACACGTCACAATATCTTTAATTATTTTTTTTTAATTTGTCCTTTCATCAAAAAAATATCGAAATGAAAAGGTTTTCACTGATTGTCATATTCGCCCTTTTTCTTACAGGTGCTGTAAAAGCTCAATATGGGGAAGACTACCTAAATATCGGTGTGGAAGCGGGCATCACACTAAACGACTATTACCAAACTCAGTTTCCTGCCGGATTTGGTGCAAATATCAAAGGTCTTTATGGTGTAGGTTTAAACGGACAGGTATCCTTGTCTGGAGGTTATATGTTCTTCCCTCTAGACACCCAGTTTATACTTCCCGATGGAGACAATATGTACTTTAATGTTTTGCCAGCCTTTTTAGGTTACAGGTTTAATTTTGACAATTTTTTTCTGGAACCCCAAATCGGTGGAGCTATGCACATGTTGACTTCACGGGTGGATCAAGACCGGATCACGGAAAGCTCCTTTGAGCTAGGCTTTGCAGTGGAGGCAGGGTACATATTCAATCAAGTGGAGGCCACTATAAGGTATCAACACTCTGGCCCCTCCCCCTTTCATATAGGGCTATTGGCACTCAGAGCAGCCTATCGAATCCCTTTGGGTTTCTGATATTTTCCACTTTACAGTTGATTTGATGTAAAATTTGAATGTAATCTGGGATATCCTACATGATCATTAACTGGGATATCCCTTTATTTTTTCTTGAAAACCCACCCGGGTTAAGGAAATTAATGCTTTTTTTATGCCTAGGCATGATTAAACTAAAAGATTTTTATTTCCAAACCATATTCCCTATCCTTTTTCCGGGGTCCTGCCCCAGGTGAAATCCCTTTTACGAAAAACAAAAGGTACCCATCCTCACCCTGAGATCATGAGCCGATAACTTGCCTGTAATGCTGGGGGCACAGTAGGCAATAACCCTAATGACGACACAAAATTCATAAATCTTATTGACTCATTAAGGGTTCCGACCGGCAACCAATCTTTATTCAACCTGCATTTTTCATGGTTTGACCGTCGTTTTTAACAATACTATCGATTATATTTTGGAAATGATAATTAAAATTACGTAATTTGAATTACATTTTAAGGTATTTAAAATACGTTTATTATTATTTATAAGAATATGAAACTACTTTTAAACGTACTATGCATGGCAATTTTTCCTGCCTCACTTTTTGGGCAAGACAATATTACCACCCTGCACTACCAAGGCAATATGCAATTGGTCAACCTCAGCCATTCCGGGATGGTGATCTCTAATGCAAATGCTAAAGAAATCACTGTCTCCAGGCTAGACGAAGAAGGTGAGCTACTATGGAAAAGCATGATTCCACTCACCTTCACCACTAATAAGGTGAATCGTATTTTTTTTGGCAACCAAAACTCTCAGAACACCCATTTTTTGGTGGCCTCGCAAAGTGGGGAGAACATTTTTCTGGTAGAGGCATCGGCGGATCTTTTTAGCAATAGCAGTACTGTGAAAGTCACCCATTTCGACCAATTCGGGCAAACCCGCACCTTGGATTTTGAGAACTTCCACCATGAGATGGGCAGTACTTTCCACGCAACTTTTTGCGATGACAATTACCTTTACTTTTTGGCAAAGGGAAAAGAAAACAGAGACCCGGAGCGAAATAGGGAGACATCGTTTATCCTTAACCGCTTTGACATCCACAGCTTTGAGTACAGAAAAATAATCCTGGAACTCCCTCCTGCTTATAGCGATAAATATGCTGAAAGCCATTGGGCTTTTCTGGGACAATTTAGCGGAGAAAAATACCTGGTCAACAAATTTGCCAGCCCAATGGAAAACCGGGTTTATGCCAGGGTTTTGTCCATAAACGAGCATGGTGATTGGGTAAAAGACCTTGAACTCACTTATGCTCCGAGCTCCGGACACATTCGCCCGTTTCATCAGGTCAAACTCAGGGATGGACAGGTTGCCTTTCATGAAACCCCCGATTATTACATCAGTAAAGGTGGCCCATTTTCAAGCCCTTACCGCAACTTCAGAATTGGGGCATACATGGACTTGTTGTTGGACGAGGATTCCGGTGAATTTTTCTTGAGTGGACTGATGGGGGAAAAGAGTTTTGGGAAAAACCCTTTTCACTATAGAAACCAAAAGTACAATGGGTTTTACATCAGTAAGTTTGATGCTGAAGGGAACTTGTTATGGGAAAGGCAAAGAAAAGAGATGGATGGGATTTTGACCTCCAAAGATTTTGTGAATGGGTATCCCCCCGGGCATAAAAATGCGGCATTGCGGCAAGTACCCGATCTCGGATTTGTCAATTACACCCTGCAAGTCAACGACCTGCTGTATAACTACATCCTGGACACATCAGGAGAGATAGTGGCAGTAAAAGAGAAAAAAGACTATACCAATGCCACTGATCATTTGGCCTTCTTGCCTGAGGAGTTTTCCAGTGTTCCCTCATATTTAGCATCTGCCGAAGTAAGGGACAGGGATTTTATGCATGCCTCCATCACAGGGAAAAGAGGTGAATTCCTTATGCAGGTTGACTCCCAAAAAAACGAATTAAAAATACTTTTTTTTAAATACGATGCTTTTCACCCAGGACTACATAGAGAACTTGTGGCGAAATAATAGAAAACCACCACCTCTAAATGTGGTCAGAGCCGTCCATGCTTTTTCATTAAGGCCGGGCGGCTCTTTTTACCGCGCTTCCTCTTTGAATTCCTCCTGCATTACCCAACCCTTCCCCCATTCGGAGATTTCTTCCTCTGTCCATAGTTCGGGATAAAATATGACCTTTTGAAATCGGGGTGGAAGGAACTTTTGCCAGTTGGTGCCTCCGGTAGCTGCAATATCTTCAGGATCCTTCTGCAGGTACTTCACCGCGGACTTGTAATGGGCCAGGGGCCAATAGACATTGGCCTTCAAGTCCAGGGTCTTCATCAATGCTGTAAGTTCATCATCCTTGTCAGGGAGATAAAGGTACTTTCTCCATAGGTTCATTTTCCGGTAATCAGCAATGAGTGCCTTCAGTTCGTCTCCGTATTTTTTCTCGAAGGATTTAAGAGTGAGCGTCTTTTGCCCTGTAGCCAGTTCTGTGGCCCCATATTGCCAGTACAATATCTCAAATAAACTGTCTATGCTGGTAAGGTTGATGTCCCTGTAGTCTTCCCTGTCTTTCAGGTGCACCAGATGCTGAACATCTGTGCACATGATCTCAATCTTCCGGTATTGGGCACTTTGAAATCCGCTTGAAGGCAAAAGAGACATTCTAAACTTCAAAAACTGCTCTCTTTCCATTCCCTTCCACATCACCGCAAAAGAGGATATAAGCAGATCGAAGTACATAATGACCCGGTTTAACCTTTGCTTAAAGAAAGTTGCATCCAATTCTGGTCTTGAAGACAGCTGCTCTAGCTCCCATATGATTAGGTTGAAATACAGTTCCGTAATTTGATGGTAAATAATGAAAATCCGCTCATCCTTAAATGAGGTACGGGGCTGTTGTAGGGTCAACAGTGTGTCCAGGTTAATGTAATCCCAATAATTCAGGTAATCTGCATGCAGCAAGCCCTCCAAATATGAAGAAAGGTCTTGCCCCGAAGCCTTGAATTTATTTTCGAGCTGTTTAATTTTGTCCAATATCTCCTTGCTTGGATAATCGCTTTCCATTACACTAATTTCGGGTTTTGATCGTACATTTACTATGCCCGCTTTGGGCCAATACCGGTAAGTTGACTATGCTGCTAAATTCCACTATTCTACCCAAATTACCAAAAATATGACACTCATGAACGATAATAAAACCTCGAAAAAGGATTTGTTTAATGGAATAGACTTTTTAGATCTGGACACCTTACTTTCCGATGAGCAAAAAATGGTGCGGCAGGCGGTCAGGGATTTTGTAAAAAAGGAGATCTCCCCAAACATAGAAAAATGGGCACAGGAGGCCTACTTCCCGGAAAATATCGTGATTAAAATGGGCCAGCAAGGTCTATTCGGCCCTCAGCTATCCACCACTTACGGTGGGGGAGGACTGGACTACACCTCCTATGGTCTGATGATGCAGGAACTGGAGAGAGGGGATTCCGGTATGCGTAGCACTGCGTCCGTTCAGGGGTCATTGGTAATGTACCCCATCGAGAAGTTTGGCACAGAAGTACAAAAACAAAAATACTTGCCCAAATTGGCCTCTGGGGAATGGTTGGGCTGTTTTGGTCTCACCGAGCCAGACCACGGTTCCAATCCTTCCGGCATGCAAAGTAAGTTTTCAGACCGTGGCGATCACCTTCTCCTGAATGGCTCCAAAATGTGGATTTCCAACGCTCCTAAAGCTGATCTTGCCATAGTATGGGCCAAAGACGAATCGGGGCGTATCCACGGCTTGATCGTGGAAAGGGGGGTGGAAGGCTTTACCACCCCGGAAACGCATAACAAATGGTCTCTTAGGGCATCATGCACAGGGGAATTGGTCTTTGACAATGTGAAGGTGCCCAAAGAAAACCTGCTTCCCGGCAAATCCGGACTGGGAGCTCCCCTCACCTGTCTGGATTCCGCCAGATTTGGCATTGCCTGGGGTGCCATTGGTGCAGCCATGGATTGTTACCATACCACCCTTACCTATGCCAAGCAACGTCAGCAGTTTGGCAAGCCCATAGCTGCCTTCCAGCTGACCCAGAAAAAACTATCCGAAATGCTCACAGAAATCACCAAAGCTCAACTGCTCGCTTGGAGACTCGGCAAACTAATGGATGAAGGTAAGGCAAATACTCCCCAGATTTCCATGGCAAAGAGGAACAATGTGGCCATGGCCCTTCAGGTGGCCAGAGAATGCAGGCAAATACTCGGAGGCATGGGAATCACGGGAGAATTCCCCATCATGCGGCACATGATGAACCTGGAATCTGTGATCACCTATGAGGGCACCCACGACATACATCTACTAATTTTAGGGCAAGCTATCACAGGAATACCTTCCTTTAGTTAATCCTGCTTTTGATCATTATCGTCTGGGTGGGATTGAGAGGGTCATTGCTGAAAACCGTCAGCGTTTTATGGTCGAGCCCTCTTCTACCCGATGGGTCCAATGTGAAGGTGAGGTCAGTTTTCTCTCCCGGGGCCAGTTCATCCGTGGGCAAATCTATGGACAGGCAATCGCAATTGGCCACCACTTTACGGATATTCAGGGGTTTTGGGCCCTTGTTTTCCAAGACCACGATCCTGGAGATAGGCATGTCCTCTTTAATTTTATTTAAGTCCACCTCCCTATCCTTTATGGCCAATTTAGGTAAGTTATCGACTTCGTTGATGGGAACAGGATCGAAATGCTCATAAATGGTGGCAGTGGTCTTGATACGGATTTCCCTTTTCTCATAGGTGAGTATGGACAGGGTGAAAGTTTCCTCAAAAAAGCCCAGATCACCCTTAATCAGCGGGTCATAATGCAATTCCAAAACACCCCTGGTCTTACCCTTCACCACGGATGGGCTCAGTTTGGCCTTCATGTAGGGAGGTAGTTTTTCTTGGATGTTGTTAAGCTGCAAGGGGTAGTTTTCGAAATTATAAAAATCGATGTACTTCACCTTAGTGCCATTGGTGTAGACACTGCCCAGGTTAACGATTCCAAACCTGAACCCCAGACCTCCATTGGCAATCCCGTAATATTGACGGATATCCTCCGGATAAGGCACGTTAATGCCTTCCAGCACCAAGGTGTCTTGATAGTCCTCCGAATTGGTCTTTACCAAAATCATTTTTGAGAAAACCCCGGGCCTGGATTTTGGGTCAAAGGCAATCTCGATATTCCCCTTTTGGTCCTGAAAGATGGTGTCCTGTGTAAATTCCGCAGCTGTGCAACCGCAATCGGGAATCACCTCCTGGATCAGTATGGGTTCATCCGTTTTGTTCACAAAGCTAAAATTGGCATGTCTTACCCCATTCTCCTCCAACACTGCCCCAAGGTGAATGGCTTTCTTTTCCCATACCAGCCCTGATCCTGTCACCTCCTGGCTTGTGGCCTGAGAACAAGAACAAAGCAGACATAGGAAAAATGCAGTAAATAAATTCCCCTTTCTCATACTTGCAAATAACGTCAAAATCCAACCGATATTAGTATTTATTTCTTTAATTTGCGCCAAAATTTTCTACATGGCAAGAGTATTAACGGGAATTCAAAGTTCAGGTAAACCCCATTTGGGAAATATATTGGGAGCCATAGTACCCGCTATTGAATTGACACAAAAAAAAGAAAACGAATCATTCATTTTTATTGCTGATTTTCACTCCCTTACTACCATCAAGGATGGTGCCGAAAGGGAAGGACACGTAAACGCCGTAGCTGCTGCCTGGCTAGCTTTTGGACTGGATATAGAGCGCACGGTTTTTTACCGTCAGTCCAGAATTCCGGAGGTCGCCGAACTGACCTGGTACCTCAGCTGCTTCACCCCCTACCCTATGCTTGCCAATGCACATAGTTTTAAGGACAAATCAGATAGGCTCTCCGACGTGAATGCAGGGCTGTTCACCTATCCTGTGTTAATGGCGGCAGATATACTGCTCTATGATGGGGAAATTGTACCTGTAGGCAAGGATCAGTTGCAGCATTTGGAAATCACCAGGGACATCGCCAGCTCATTTAACCATAAGGTGGGTGAAGACCTGCTCACCATCCCTGCGCCAAAAATCAATGAGGATGTCATGATCATCCCCGGCACAGACGGAAACAAGATGAGCAAGTCCTACAACAATTACATAGACATTTTCCAGCCTGAAAAAGCATTAAAGAAAAACATCAATACCATTGTCACGGATAGCACCCCAATGGAGGAGCCCAAGGATCCTGATGGATGTAATGTGTTCAAGTTATACAGTTTAATAGCTGAACCCACTGACATCGCCATTTTAAGGGATAAATATCTTGGGGGTAATTTTGGCTATGGGCATGCGAAAAAGGAGCTCCTGGGACTGATCCTGGAAAAATATCGAAAGGAGAGAGAAACCTACGCCCACCTGATGGAACATCCCAAAGAACTAGAAGCCAGATTGGAAAAGGGAGAGGCCAGGGCCAGGGAAATCGCACAGGGTGTTTTGAAGAGGGTAAGGACAAAGCTGGGCTTTGGCAGATAAGTTAATCATTATTCCATGTTTGATTTATTGGATATTGACCAAGTGGTAGCTAAGCTTATCGGAATACTGCCCGAAGCCATTGCTAGTCCCTCCGCTACAGGCAAGCAATAATGGAGTAAATAAGAACAAAACCGATTTGGCGATTGAAAAGCCTGCATTTAGAAAAGTACTGAAAGTCATGTTTTTGGAAAATCAAAGGTTAAAATCACAAAACCTTCCCACAAGCCAACAAAATCAATTCAAATTAACTAAAAAACATTTAACAAAAAAGAATTGCCTAATTCCCAAAAACTTCCCTGATCGCCTCAAGGTAATCAAACCCATGGCCAACAGTGGGCTCTATATGGTTGCCTTCCAGGTATTCGTTCCAGCAACATACCATCACCGTATTGCCGTTATTTGGGGCGTGTGCTGAGGCAACGTCCCTGGCTTCTTCCAGCTTTGCCTTAAAAGTCCTTTTGTTACTGATCACCCTGTCTTTTTCGGGTTCACTGGGAAACCCGGTAGGCTGCGGCCAAGTGCCTCCTGCGGCTCTTCTATCCCACCCCATTGCCACGGGAGGTTGGTATTCGAAGGTAGGGTCATCTTTAAATCGTTCACTCCATTTTTTCCAATGCTCCCTGTAATTCCTTCTCATATCCGCATAGCTCCTGTTTTGTTGGTCAAAATAATCATGATAGATATAAGCAGTAAGCCCCTCAAAACCTAAATCCTGCAACCTTTCTACATATTCCTGGAAAAGCAATCTGCCCCCATACAGGCCTCCCTCCCATGGTTTGTTCTCATCCATGGGCCTCCAATTAGTAGGCATACCAAATCTTCTCATGTTATTGGTCATGGCACCTGAAGTGGTGGCAATGAACTTGATGCCCGGAAGCCCCTCCTTTTTGGCCAATGCATCTGACCTTTTAAGGAGCTCCTCGAGTGTCACATCGTGGTAAGATGCCCTTGATTCTGTGTCATGAGGAAAATATATATACATTATGGGCCTACCATTTTCGTCCTTCATGTAATCCTGTCTCTTGAAGTACTCATTGATCCACCATAAGGTTATCTTATCGTGTACCTTCAGATAAAGTTGCCGATTAGGTTTCTCACCAGGATAGTTTATCTTGGCATTCAGGTTTTTGGGTGACCCTATTTCCAACCAACGTATCCAGTTTTCCTCACTGTCGTCACACCAGTTGAGCACAAATTTCATTTTTTTGTCGGGAGGCAGTTTGTCATTCTCCGCAAGAAGCACCTTAAGTTGGTCCTCCCACTGCTCCGCCCCTGGCACCTTCACCCTTCCAGACCTGTCCTTATCCACCTCCCAGCCCTGGGGATAAAATATCCGTGCCTGAGGGGCAAAATCCCTATGGTAATAATAATGCCTGCCAAAAAACCAGTTATATGCAAAAAAATCAATCCCATACTCCTTCATATATGCCAACTGCTGCCTAGCAACTTCTGGGTCATCCCTTTTGTAAAACCCCTTCAGGGAAGGATGGGGCTCCTTATCCAAAAAGGGGCCTTCATACGGGTATCTCCTGTTAAAAATCCGGCCTTCCGGTCCCCAAGCTGCAGGATCTTTGATAAATGCACAATCCCCTCTTCCCCTCAAACAGGCCCAAAAGCTGTCAATATCCTTATTAGGGTCGGAAGACACATCCCAAGAGGGCATAAAATATACCCCTATCTGAATATCCTCTTCTGCCGTAGAACCTACCCGCGTAGCGGTAGGTGAAGCATCCTCACTTGCATCAGCACCAGGTGTTTGTTCTCCCGTTTTCTCTCTGGAATTACCTTCACCCCCACTTTGGGCAAACTGTGCCAAGTAGGTACAGGAAGCAAGCAACCCCAACAAAAGAAAAACAGCGAAAGTCCTACATTCTTTTTCTAACATTATCAAAAAGGGAAAACTAAAAAAGACAAAAGATCATTACCTTGACCTCCAAAGGTCTTTGAGGGATTTTCCATTGATTTGCATCACGAATCTAGCCGGGTTGGGCACGAGCACGATCCTTACATCCTGACCGTCAAATTGCTCCGATTCTATGGGCACTCCTTCCCTGCCTTTTACTTCATACGTCACCACACCATTGGCATCTGGCAGCATTGGGGTGTAATTGTTTGCTAGGTAAGCCGAAGGAAGTAACACCTCATTATCCGAATCCAAGGCATCGTAAATTTTCTCTAATTCAGCCTCCAATTCATCGCCAAACACATCGTTAAAATGGTCTTCCAAGTCATGTAGTTGCTCCTCAATATCATCGTATTCAGGATCTGCATAAGTTATCTTACTGAGCTGGATTCGAAGTTCCGTAATAGTGGTTAGGTCTTTGTCCAACTGATTTAAATCCATAATTCAAAACTGTTAATTTGTTTGATAAAACTACAATATAGCCTTTATTAAAAGCTCAAAGGTAGGGGTAAATTTACAAAAGCCCTACCATATTTGACCCCTTTACGAAAGACAAGGGCATAAATTCGGAAAAAAAGAATTTTTCCTTACTTTAAGTCCTCAAATATTATTAAATTTTCAAAAATCCATAAAACGAGTTTAAACAAACTTTTTACCAACATGACAGATGCCGCAATTATTGCAAAAGCCCAATCTTGGCTAGATAGTAACATTGATGCCGAAACCAGGAATGAGATTCAGGCTCTTATGGCCGCCGAAGACCCCGCTGATTTAAT
>PXCO01000232.1 GCA_003565295.1 Cyclobacteriaceae bacterium | reverse complement strand
GGTTGGGCTGAGGAAGTGGTTCGGGAAGCCCCAGTGAGGACGAGCCGTTAAGGAAATATCCCTTTGGATATTTCTAGGCTCGGGCCAGGGTGCAGGGCGGGCTTTTTCATTCGGTGCCCAAACTTGGTTTTTTCACAAAGGCGATTAGTTTTCAACCCCACGTCTTTTTTTGGAGAAACCAACATGGGGTACCCATCACGAGGGTAGGAGTGGTTCGGGAAGCCCCAGTGAGGACGGGCCGTTAAGGAAATATCCCTTTGGATATTTCTAGGCTCGGTCCAGGGTGCAGGGCGGGTTTTTCCATTCGGTTCCCCAAACTTGGTTTTTTCACAAAGGCGATTAGTTTTCAACCCCTCGTCTTTTTATGGAGAAACCAACATGGGGTACCCATCACGACGGTAGGAGTGGTTCGGGAAGCCCCAGTGAGGACGAGCCGTTAAGGAAATGCTCCCTTAGGACTTCCGAATGCTTTTGGGATTGGCCTGGGCCATACAGGTGGAGAAATGAAAAAATCATTATGATCACTAGGTCTTACCTTCATTTTAACGCAAAATTTAATGCTATAAACCCTTTTACAACTAGTCCCCTAAATGAGCGATCATCAACAAGCTAATTATTTTTTGCGCTAGCATTTTACCGTAAGTCTGCCAGCGTAGTAAAAGCCCCAATCTTTTCAAAAGGAGGAAGCCCTGGATTAAAAAAATTCTTTTTGTTTTGTCTCAGACTGCAACGACAGACCTTTTCACGGCAACCAAATTATCTGGCAAACCATATAAAGGTTAACTATTCAATAAATCAATTGAATTAATGAATAAAGTTTATTAATTTTGCATGAACGGTTAACTTTCGCCTGCTATAAAAGATGGGATTGGGAAGAGTCAAAGGCTTAAAACAAGCAAAGATGAACAAGAGAGGTTTTAAAGACAAAGTCTACGGTGAGTTGTCAAGGGTAGCCAAAGCTATGGCCAACCCAGTAAGATTGGAAATCATAGACCTCTTGGCCCAGGGGCCATTCTCAGTAGAGCAAATTGCCAATTATACGGGGCAGTCTGTAGCAAATGCTTCTCAGCATTTGCAAACCCTTAAAAATGCCAAACTGGTACGGATCACTCGTGATGGCAATTTTATTTATTACTCACTTGCCGGAGTAAATGTTTTCAACGCCTGGGTAGGATTACGGGAGCTTGGCTTTGCGTACAATGCTGAAGTGGAAAAAGTGATGCACGATTTCCGTTGTGGACATAGAGGTGATTTGAATGCCGTGGATGCAGCGACCTTGATGGAAATGATGGAAAAAGAGGAAGTGGTTTTGCTGGATGTAAGAACGGAGGATGAATACAACAGGGGGCATATCCATAAAGCACTTTCCACCCCCATCGACAAATTAGGGACTTACCTGAAAAAGTTGCCAAAAGGGAAAACGCTCGTCGCATATTGCAGGGGGCCTTTCTGTGTCTACGCTGATGAAGCCGTGGCATTTCTCCAAGAGAAAGGACATAAAGCCATTCGATTAAAAGAGGGGTATCCTGATTGGGCAATAAAGGGTCTCCCAATCCGTCACAAAGAAAGTTGATAATGCTGAAATTATTAACATGTCTCCTGCCGGGTGGTCAAAATGATAAGTCATATAGCGGTTGAGGCTTTTCCTTTTTAAGTGTGTCAGCGAAAGTATTTATGAAACCTGTTCGTAAAGGGGATTCTTTAAGGCCAACCGGTATGAGGAATAGCCATGATTTGGACAATTGATTTGCGAAAGCAGACCATCCACCAGCCTTTTAAAACAACAAACAAGTGGAAAACATAAAATTAGGATTAAAGGAAAACTGGCAGCAATTCACCCTTTTAGTTCTTGTCAATATGATGGTTGGAGGAATGGTGGGGTTGGAGAGAACAGTGGTGCCATTGGTGGGAACGCAAGAGTTTGAAATAGAATCCGATGTGGTGGTGTTTTCCTTTATTATCGCCTTTGGCCTGGTTAAGGCCTTTACCAACCTGGTCTCAGGTGCGCTGGCGGATAAATATTCCCGGAAAAAAGTGTTGATTATGGGCTGGCTGGTCGGGATGCCCATCCCTTTTATGTTGGCCTGGGGGCCGACCTGGAATTGGATTTTATGGGCCAATGTATTGCTAGGCATCAGTCAGGGGCTGGCATGGTCCATGACCGTAAATATGAAAATTGATTTGGTAGGCCCGAACAAACGTGGACTGGCAATGGGACTAAATGAGGCAGCGGGATATGGTGCTGTGGGGTTAACGGCATTATTTACAGGCTATTTGGCCTCCATGTACGGACTAAGACCGCAACCGTTTTACATCGGCATCGTCTATACCATTATTGGCCTGCTGTTATCGGTATTTATTGTCAAGGATACGGGCAAACACGCTCAATTAGAAGGAGCCCGGGTTAAAACAACGGCTTTTGGAGAGGAAGCTCACAAACCCAGTCTATTTTGGGTGTTCAAAGAGACCTCCCTAAACAACAAAAACCTATTCTCTGTATCACAGGCCGGATTGATCAATAACCTCAATGATGGGATGTCCTGGGGCGTTTTTCCCTTGCTTTTTATTTCAATGGGGGTGGGACTAGATGGCATAGGATGGATAAAAGCCGTTTATCCGGTAGTATGGGGCGTAGGCCAAATTCTTACAGGCCCCTTAGCAGATAAAATCGGCAGAAAACCTTTAATCGTATGGGGGATGTTCGTGCAAGTTCTCGGACATATCCTTATCGGATTCGAATTTCTGCCCCCATTAATATCCGGATTGGCCGGATCGGTATTGCTGGGAATTGGTACAGCCATGGTTTACCCTGCGCTATTGGCAGCCGTTAGTGATGCTGCCCACCCTTCATGGAGGGCTTCCTCTCTAGGCGTATACCGTTTTTGGAGAGATATTGGCTATGCCGTAGGGGCCTTGATGGCAGGTGTGGTGGCCAGCTTTTTTGGTTTGATGTGGTCTGTGCATATTGCCGGTGCTATTACCTTTATTTCCGGTATTGTGGTATGGATACAAATGAAGGAAACATTGCGCAAAATATAATTTTGACTTCCAGATATCTTTACATATTGGACAATGTGAATTAAATCGGCTGGGGTTTATTTGGGGTTTATTCACTAAAATGAGAAGTTTTGGCCTGCAGAAATGAGAATGATAATCATAAGCTATAAATGAAATCAAACCAATGAATTCCAACAAAATATACAATCAGTTTTCAGAAGAATATGACCAGTGGTTTGAAAGGCACGAAAATCTTTATAAGTCTGAATTATTGGCGCTACAGCAAGCTATACCAATAGGCCGAAAGGGACTTGAAGTTGGTGTGGGCACTGGGCGCTTTGCTCAGGCCCTGAACATACCATACGGTGTGGAACCCTCAAGGGCCATGGCAAACTTGGCGAGGAAAAGAGGCATAGAAGTGGTGGAGGGGATGGCGGAAAATTTACCCTTTGAAGCGGCCACTTTTGATTTTGTCTTGATGGTAACGGTAGATTGTTTTCTCTCAGATATACCTAAGGCTTTTTCTGAGATCTATAGGGTCTTAAAGCCTATGGGTGCGATAATCATCGGAATGATAAACAAAACCAGCCCAATCGGACAGCAATATGAAAAGGAAAAGTCCCATAACAAGTTTTATAAGGAGGCCCATTTCCATAGCGTGGAGGAAATGACGCTTTTGTTGATAAACTCTGGATTCATTAATCCCCAATATTGGCAGACCTTGGAAAGATTCAATGCTGAGGGCATAGAACTGCCTCAATCAGGCTTTGGAAAGGGAAGTTTTGTGGTGATTAAGGCCTTGAAAAATTCTTAAAAAAGCCCAGTCTAGAAAAGGTAGTGTTCCCTGGTTCTTTTCAATGGATTGGTGAATACCAACCATTAACCCTCCAATGCTTTTTTATAAACCTCCAAAGCCCTTTCCCTAGCCCTTTTGTGATCCACCATAGGGGAGGGATAATTATCCGTGCCATACTCCGGTACCCATTTATTCACATAGTTAAGGTCCTTGTCAAACTTTTCCAGTTGAGAGGAAGGGTTAAATATCCGAAAATAAGGCTGTGCATCCGTACCCGTACCTGCAGCCCATTGCCATCCACCATTATTGGAGGACAATTCGTAGTCCAGCAATTTCTCTGCGAAATATGCCTCCCCCCAACGCCAGTCAATGAGTAAGTGTTTTGTAAGGAAGCTGGCAGTAACCATCCTCACCCGGTTATGCATATATCCGGTTTGGTTGAGTTGGCGCATGCCCGCATCCACCAAAGGGTAGCCGGTCTTTCCTTCGCACCATGTTTTGAATTCATCATTGTCGTTTCGCCATTTGATCTTGTCGTATTGAGGCTTGAAGGCTTGGTCCACCACCTGAGGCTGATGAAACAGCACCATCATGTAAAACTCCCTCCAGATCAGCTCATTCAAAAAAGTATCGTTCAGTTCATTGGCCACCAAGGCCAATTTTCTGATGCTTATGGTGCCAAATCGAAGATGGATGCCCAGCCGGCTTGTACCTTCAATGCCCGGGAAATTCCTGGTTTTGTCGTATCTTTTAATGAGGGCATTGTCAATGTGCAGTGTTGGTATTTCTATATCAGTGCTTTCAAAACCCATATCTTTCAATTCTGGCAGGGGGAGTGGCTTGGTGAGATAGAATTTCTTTTTTCTGCCGTCAAGGTTCACCAGTTCAAATTTGGTAGTCTTGAACTTCTTTAACCATGCTTTGCTATAAGGGGTGAATACCTTGTAGAAGGAACCGCTCTCGGTGGTGACCTCGTCCTTTTCGTAGATCACCTGGTCTTTAAAATCCAAGAAATCTATCCCATGGTCTCTTAATAGACCGGCAATGGTTTTATCCCTTTCCCTGGCATAAGGTTCATAGTCCCTATTGGTATAGACGTTCACGATGTCATATTTCCGGATCAAGTTTTCAAATACCTCTTTGGGTTTACCATGCTTTACCAATAGGGAGGAGCCATAGGATTTCAGCTCTTCATGGATCCGCTTTACCTGCTCATGGATAAATGTAACTCTTGCATCTTTTTTATTGGTCAGGTCATCAAGGATCTGAGTGTCAAAAATAAAAAGTGGGAGGACGCGATCTTCATTTTGATAAGCGTAGTATAATCCCAGGTTGTCTTCCAGCCTTAGGTCTCTCCTGAACCAAAAAAGGGTGATTTTTTCCATAGTTAGGTAATCGGAAAAATGGGTGAATTGTTTTTAGGTTTACCGCTTATATGGAGAAGGCGTAGCATCCAGGATTTGGATGCTCGGTCTTTCCTCCAACTCCGGTTCCGGTTTAAACAGGTCAGGCGCCACCTCATCCAGGTTAATGTTAAAATCATATCGCAAGAAATCATCATCATCCCTCAGCAATTGCGGCTGGTTTCTTCTGGTTATGTTTTGAAACAACTCTCGGAAAGAGCTGAAATTCAAGTTTTGTGAAACAGAGACCCCATAGGTATTAGGAGCCCTGTTATTGATGTTGAGTGCAGTCAAGGTGTTGAAATTGTTTCGGTTGTATACCCTTACCCTATACCTTCCATCTTCCGTGAGCAGGTATTCTGCCTGCCAGTCACCAGCTATGGTGTTGAAGTCGGCATTGCCTTGCAGGTCTGTAAACCCACCATCCCTGGTTACCCTTAGCCTCCCATCCATAAAGGTGTAGGCCACTCTAAGTTGAAAGGTTTCCAATGCCGTTTCATCCAAAGTGGTGAGGTCAAAGTCGATTTCCAAATTTTGGTCCACTTGTGCGATAAGGCTGTTTAGCTGGGAGGATACCAATTGGCTGAGGTTGGAAAAGCCGATCCCGGAACCAGTGAACTGCCCTTCAGGTGAAAAACGCCTTAACATGATCAGGGAAAAGACCTGTCGGTTTTTCTCCTGTTCGTCATTTGCAATCCGGTTCTGAAAAGCCGATATTGTAGTTTGTACCTCACTGCTTTCCGGGAAGGCCGAAAAGTTAAAAGCAAAACTGATGTCCGGGGACAATAGAGGGCCATCCAGGTCCATGATTACTTTGACCGGATACCTTCTTTTTAGCTCTGCGGTTTCAAATTCACTACCCTCAGGAGTGGTTTGAAGACTTATCAGGGAAACATTTTCTTCGTAGGCGGCCCTGATGTTCATGATACCTTCATATGGATCCCCAAACCAAGAAACCCTCCCTCCGGGTTCTATTTGAAACCGTTTGTTGATCACATTGTAAAGGGAGAAATTGTAGAGGGCATCCACGATTTCATAAGTGCCAGACATACTAAAGTTTCCCTGAGTGTCCACCTGTAGGTTGAGTACCCCCCTTCCCCGGCCTTGGATATTTTCCCCGGTTCTGGGGTCAATTTGTATTTCCACATATGCGTTAGGGTTGAGGTCAAGGTTAAAATTCATGTTCAAATTCCGGATGTTCAGCCTTTCGGCCAATTCTGCCTCCTCCCCATTTGATGTGGTGTCCCTCACGTTAATGATCCGAATAAAGTCTTCCTGCACCTGGCCTTGGGTACTGCCGATGGGAATGAAGACCCGTGTATTGGGTTGTGAAATGGCGTTGGCGTTTAATTCCAGGTTGTCCAGGGAGCCAAAAACTTCCAAGCTGCCGGTGGCATAGGCGGTGCCGTAGAAAAGTTCATTGTCCGCGAGAGTGGTGTTCATGACCTGAAAATTGGAATAAGTGGAGGAAATGTCCAGGATGAAGTTGGAGAAATTATCATGTGAAATCCCCCCTCTCAAGGTAGCTCGGTTGCTATTGACATCTTTGATGGATAAGTTCCTGAAATTGATTTCATTGGGTTCAAACATCACCTGACCATCCAGCTCGTAACTGGTTCCCAGGTAGTTGAAGGTGAATCTCCCCTCTTGTAGTTGTCCTTTTCCTTGCAATGATGGGCTGCCCAGGTTACCGCGTATGTCCAGGCTTCCAGAAAGGCTGCCTCCCAGCCGGGAGACATATTCCCCAATGAAGGGCTCCAGTATGATCAGATTAGTGTTCTCAAAATCCGCCTTAAGGTCCATGGACTGGTCCTGGTCTCTAATCCCACCCTTGATTGAAATCGCTTTGTTTCCATTCCTGAAATTCTCCACATCCACCAGTATCATGCCCTCTTCGTACCTGCCATGCGCTTCTAAGTCGCCAATCAAAAAATCATTGATGTGGATGTCCTCTATCCTAAGCTTTCCATATGAGCCTTTTTTTTGGCGATAGTCTGCAAGATTGATTTCTCCGTTGGCTATACCTTGATAATTTTTTAGGCCAAAAGAGTTTAAGAAATCCAGGCTGAGTTCGTGAATATCTACGGTGATCATTTCCCCTGTCTCGGGGTTAATCTTACCATTTGCAGATATAAACTGGTTTTCATGAAAAAGTTTGAGGTTGTCAAAAGCAATTTCCTGAGGACTAATATGGATGCGGTTATCAGGGTTAAACTCCCAGAAGTTTTCCAGAAGCTTGATCCTGGATGGTTCAAAATGTATGGTGGTGGAGCCGGGTGCCAGGGTCACGTTGCTTCCCAATTTCACGTAACTGTCAGTGGCCAATTGATCAAGGCCCAGGTCCAGTGTTACCTTGGATTCATCCCAAATGGCCTCTGCCATCAGGTGGTTGAAGTTCAATCCACTTCGTAGCTCCAGGGAATTGGAATAAACATAAAATGCCGCCAAGACCTCACTGCTGTTTTTAATCTTGGAGGTATTGAAATCAATCTCATTGTCAAAAAAGTAATGGCCTAAATAATAGATGCTGTCAATTTCGGCAAATAAATTGAAAACGGTATTCTCAGGGGTTTGAAAAAAAGCCCCTTCCAGGCTGGTATTGGCAGATATGGAAAGGGAAGGGTCGAAAAGGTTGATTAGGGGATCAGGATCCCTAAGGTCTAAGGTTATATCAATGTAATAGGTATGGTCTTCGGCATAGACACGGGTTTTTGGCGGCTCATTGGTAATTATGGCTAAGTAATCTTCCCATAGCTCTTTGCTGTCCTTGATCAATTCATCCACCTTGAAGTTGCCGGCAATGCTTGCCACTAATACATCAGAATTGAGGGAAATAACCCGGGAATCGTCCGTGAACAGGGATTGGAAAAGGAAATAGTCAATGAACAAATCCCTACCTTCGTAGCTTACCAAAACATCCCTGAACCGGGTAACCCCTTCCACATTGTCCCAATGTAACCCTTTGGTGTCCAGTTCAAAACTTCCACTAAGGAAAATATTATTTTCGGCAAGTAGAAGGGGTTGTAAATAGGCCGTGTCCAGTTTCATCACCAGGTTGGCCGAATCCTTGCCATTCCGCAGGTCTAATGTGCCGTCCACTTCCATCACCAGGTTAGGGTCATTTACTGA
The DNA here is from genome assembly GCA_003565295.1 of Cyclobacteriaceae bacterium. Classification (GTDB taxonomy): domain Bacteria; phylum Bacteroidota; class Bacteroidia; order Cytophagales; family Cyclobacteriaceae; genus Pleomorphovibrio. Next base: position 15,923 of record PXCO01000232.1, on the reverse strand, counting down.
GAGTTTTCCTTTGAACAAATCCCTACCCAGTGTGGCGTTGGTGGTAATCCCTTTGTACTCATAGTTATTGATACCGATATATCTGATGTCTGCATCTAGTTCCAAAATTGCTGAAGAAGCAGATATCCCTCTACCTTTCACATTGCCTTTAAAGCTGGTACGTTGAAATAATTCAGGATCCTCGAAAAGTTTGCCAATATCGAAATCCATGGCTTCCACCCTTCCCCTGTAAGTTGGGGTTAATCCATTGAGCAGGTAATCGATGCTTCCCTTTAATCTTCCAATCCCGGTCCTAAAATCCCCTTCTGCCCTGAACTTGTTCAGGTATCCCGAGAAATCTGAATCAAACCTTATATTCGCAAATTTATCCAATTCTTTCTGAGCCTGTGCATTGGTATAGGGGATAAGATCTCTACTGGAAAGGCTACTGTTCACCAGGGAAAGGTTGAAATAGGTGCTATCCAAAAGCGGAAGCCCCTGAATAGAGAATTTCCCAAACAATGCACTCCTTTCCCCAAACCGGAGTAACAATTCCTCCGAAAACAAATCTGAGATTTTCCCGGAAACTTCCCCGCTTAAATAGACCTTGTCCTGAACCTGCGGAAAGGTTTTGGCAAAGAACCTCAAATCCTGTATGTCCAGTACAGTTTCATCCAGCTGAGCAAATACCTCCACCTCTTCGTTGAAATTCCGCAGGGCATCCACATCTTCGTAGGAGAAGCGCAGGTAATTCTTGATTTCTGTATCATTTGCCTTAAGGTAGAGGTCATTGAATTCCATCCCCAATGAGCTATAAGTGAAGTTCGTCCTCAACTGTTGAAAAGCTATCCCTGAGGTGGACTCAATACCTTGCAAAAACCTTAGGTCGAAAGCCACCGTATCTGCCACCACAACGAAATCACTGGCAGATGCTATCAAGTCCCTGAATCGTAGCCTGCCATAATCAAAGGGAACTTCCGTCTCGGCCAAGGTGTAATCGATCATGTCCAGGGAGGTTTTTTCAAAAGCTATATTGGAGATATTGAAGCGCACCGGCTTCCTCTCCGGGTCGGTCTTGCGCGTTTTCACAAGAAGGCCAATCCTGTCTACGAAATCCGTAATGTTCATGCCTACAACCGTGTCATGCGTAAGTAATCGAACATTTCCTTCCCTCAAGTTGATTTCATCAAAACCCGGATTATTGGCATCCAACAAACCCCTTATGGAAAAATCGATGTACACTTCTTCAAGATCCACCATTAGGCTGTCCTCCAGATCGTAAATTTCCACGTCGCTGAGGCTTATGGCATCCCACCACCGGATATTTACAGCCCGGATACTGGTGGAGTACCCCGTCTTGCTGGAAATTGCTTCGGTGATGTATCCTGTAAGGGTGGTCTGTACCTTGGGGATTTGAAGCAACCCACCTACCAATAAAAGAAAAAGCAATAGGATGACGGCAAACCTAAACAGGAGCTTAAGTGCAAATAGTAAAATTTCCTTAACTTTCGCTTTCGTTTCCAATGAGCTAATCGGATGAAGATAAATATATTGGCGATAGAATCCTCTTGTGATGAAACGTCCGCAGCGGTCATTTCTGATGGCAAAGTACTTAATAATATTATAGCTACGCAATCCGTTCATGAGAAATATGGGGGTGTGGTGCCGGAACTTGCATCCAGGGCCCACCAACAGCACCTTATTCCCGTGGTCCATCAGGCGATGGAAACATCCGGGATTTCTAAGGCAGAACTATCTGCGGTTGCATTTACCCAAGGGCCGGGCCTTTTGGGGGCACTTTTGGTGGGGGGCTCATTTGCCAAATCCCTTGCCTTTGGGTTAGGCATACCACTGATTGCCATCAATCATATGGAAGCCCATGTGTTGGCACATTTCATTGAGCCCCCGGCTCCGTCATTTCCATTTATTTGCCTTACTGTTAGTGGGGGGCATACTCAGTTGGTCTTGGTGAAAGATTACCTGGAAATGGAAGTAATCGGGGAAACTTTGGATGATGCTGTGGGTGAGGCATTTGACAAGACCGCCAAAATGCTCGGTCTACCTTACCCGGGAGGCCCTGAAATGGATCAGCTTGCTGCCCAGGGTAACCCAAGGGCTTTTACTTTCCCCATTACCCAAATGAAAAACCTTGACTTTTCATTTAGTGGCATTAAAACTGCGGTGCTCTACTTCTTGCGCGATCAAACCAAAGACGATCCTCGGTTTATTGCAAAAAATTTACCGGACATTTGTGCTTCTGTGCAACATGCATTGATTAATATGCTAATGATTAAGTTAAGAAAGGCGGCCAAGGAACATGGGATCAATGATATCGCCATTGCGGGAGGGGTATCTGCCAACAGTGGGCTTAGGACTGCATTGACCAAAGAGGCTGGGGAAAGTAATTGGAACATTTATGTCCCGAAATTGGAATATTGTACTGATAATGCGGCAATGATCGCCATGGCGGCCCACTATAAATACTTGGCCGGAGAGTTTTGTGACAGGGAAGTAAGTCCCATCGCTAAAATGAAAATTGGGAATCATGGATAAGAAAAAGAAGTTTGATAAGATCATTAACATAAAAAACAGGAAAGCCAGTTTTGAATTCGAATTCATCGACAAGTATGTGGCTGGTATTACCTTGAAAGGGACAGAAATCAAATCCATTAGGGAAGGAAAAGTTTCCCTTACCGAGGCCTATTGTTATTTTAGAAGGGGGGAGCTGTATATCAAGCAGATGCATATAGCCCCCTACAGTTTGGCCTCCCATTACAACCATGATGCTGTGAGGGAAAGGAAGCTTTTGCTGAACAAACAGGAATTGAAGAAAATGGAAAATAAGTTTGCCGAAAAAGGGCTTTCCATTATCCCCGTACGTATATTCATCAATGACAGGGGGTTGGCAAAGATTGAAATAGCCTTGGCACGAGGAAAAAAGGTTCACGATAAAAGGCAATCGATAAAGGATAAAGATGCAAAACGAGATCTTCAGCGCATGGCATTCTGACCAGAAATTTGGGATTTGCAGATTTCCGGTTCTTTCCCTTTACAGGGAACCGGTGATAGGTTCTGGGCTCACCAGTCAATTGTTGTTCGGGGAAACTTACCAAGTACTGGGGTGTAGTAAGGATGAAAAGTGGCTCATGGTAACGGGGGATAAGGAAGCAGGAAGCGGATGGATGCCCGGAACGCAATTCAGGCCCATCACAGAGGGGGCCTACGAGCACTACCAGCGGGAAGATTTTCAGATCGTTTCCGCACCTTTCGGGAAAGTCAAAATCGACGGAGTATATATTTATCTTTTGCCGGGAAGTATCGTGCATGTTTCAAATGAGGAATTGTTTTCTGCGGATGAAATTGTGCAGATGGAAGGGCATTTTAGAGCATATAAGGAAAAGGCAAGCAGGGAAGAAATAGGGCAAATTGCCAGGGGCTTTCTAAAGTCACCTTACCTCTCCGGGGGTAGGAGCTTTTTTGGGATTAATTCGGGCACCCTCATTCACCTATCCTACAAAATTGCGGGTTATGTGGTGCCGAACTATTTGGCGGGCTTGATGTCTTTTGGGAGAACAGTTACCCCTGAGGAACTTAGTACAGGTGATATCGTCCTCTTTTCAAATGAGAACAACATCCCTTCCCACGTGGGGATGTACTTGGGGGCTGAGGAGCTGATAGAGGTCAAGGGTGAGGTGCAAATCAGGCCTTTTTTGCCGGGTCAAATTCGGCAGTCTTCGAACATTTCACGCCAAAATCAAGTTCATCAACTGTTAAAATTGATTCCAGCATGAAAGATTGGATGGACAAGAAGGTTTTGGTGCTTAACCTTGATCATAGCCCCGTAGCGGTGGTTACGGTACACAAGGCCCTTGTACTTACTTTCCTGGAAAAGGCCACCTCCCTGGCACACTTTGAATATCTTCGCATCCGCACTGTGGACAGGGAATTTTTGTATCCCGCTGTAATACGGCTCTATGAATATAAAAACATTCCTTACAGGGGAGTGATGCTCAACAGGGCCAATTTATTTAAAAGAGACGACCACTCCTGTTTATACTGCGGAGCCAACAGGAACCTCACGATAGATCATGTGATGCCGAAATCCAAGGGAGGCAGGACAAGCTGGAACAATCTGGCCACAGCATGCCACAGATGCAACACCTTAAAAGGGGACAAAACACCTGAGCAAGCAGGCATGGACCTAAGGGTAAAGCCCTTCAAGCCCACACTTTCACATTTTCTGGCAGAATACGCCGAGCGGCATGCTGAAGAGTGGCTGCCTTTTCTTCCTGTGAAGGCGGTTTAAGAGGCTAACTTTTTGTAAACAAGCGGTTTCTAATCCTAAAAAAATTTGTACATTTGCAGTCCGTTCGATTGAACGGCCCCGTATAGGGTGTAAATATTCACAAAACCTCAACCCAACTGACCCAGGGGTTGTTGAATATCAGGGTTTTATTATTCATATGTCAAATAACGAAGATTTTAACTGGGAGAAGTACGAAACCAAAGGTTTTGGAGAAGGCTATACCAAGGCAGAGAAGGCCGAGATGGAGAAGCTGTATGACGAAACCCTAACGGAGATCACAGAAAAAGAGGTTATCAAGGGTACCGTGGTAGGGATCAATGATAAGGACGTGATCATCAACATCGGTTTCAAGTCTGACGGCCTGGTGCCGGTCAACGAATTCCGAGACCTGGAAGAGTTGAAGATCGGTGACGAAGTAGAGCTCTTTATCGAAGAGCAGGAAAATTCCCTGGGCCAATTGGTACTATCCAGAAAGAAAGCCAAGATGGTGCGGGCATGGCAGGAGATCGAGGATGCACTTGAGCATGACAATGTGATCGAAGGCCTGGTGAAGAGAAGAACAAAAGGTGGGCTTATCGTGGACATCTACGGTGTGGAGGCTTTCCTTCCCGGATCTCAGATCGATGTAAAGCCTATCCGTGATTTCGATATCTACGTAGGTAAGAAAATGGAAGTTAAGGTGGTGAAAATCAACCACGCAAACGATAACGTAGTAGTTTCCCACAAGGTGTTGATCGAGAAAGACCTTGAAAAGCAAAAGGCCGAAATCCTTAACAATCTGGAGAAAGGCCAAGTGCTGGAAGGTGTGATCAAGAACATGACCAATTTCGGTGTTTTCATCGATTTGGGTGGCGTGGACGGACTGCTGCACATTACCGATATTTCATGGGGAAGGATCAACCACCCCGAAGAAGTGCTTAACCTGGACGACAAAGTACAGATCGTTGTACTTGACTTTGATGACGACAAGAAGCGTATCTCCTTGGGCATGAAGCAACTTACCCCGCATCCATGGGATTCCCTTTCTGCCAACTTGGACGTAGGATCCAAGGTGAAAGGCAAGATCGTGAATGTGGCCGATTACGGTGCATTCCTGGAGCTTGCTCCTGGTGTGGAAGGATTGATCCACGTTTCCGAGATGTCTTGGTCTCAGCACTTGAGGAATCCTGCAGATTTCGTAAAGGTGGGAGACGAGATAGAAGCTGTGGTGCTTACCCTGGATAAGGATGACCGAAAAATGTCCCTGGGCATTAAGCAGCTTACCGAAGATCCATGGACCAAGAAGGAAATGGGCGAGAAATATGCCATCGGCACCAAGCATAAGGGTATCGTGAGAAACCTGACCAACTTTGGCTTGTTCTTAGAACTTGAAGAAGGAATTGACGGTCTGGTACACGTATCTGACCTTTCCTGGACCAAAAAGATCAAGCACCCCTCTGAATTTGTGAAAGTAGGGGATGAGCTGGACGTAGTGGTACTTGAGCTTGACTTGGATAACCGAAGACTGGCCCTTGGCCATAAGCAATTGGAGGAGAATCCATGGGATACCTTTGAAAGTGTGTTCCCTGTGGGATCTGTGCATAAGTGCTCCATTATCTCAAAGAATGACAAAGGAGCGGTTCTTGAACTTCCTTACGGACTGGAAGGATTCGCCACCACCAAAAACCTTGAGAAGGAAGACGGTACTCAGGCAGAGGCAGGAGAATCCTTGGATTTCAGGGTAGTGGAATTTTCTAAGGACGACAAGCGGATTGTTCTCTCCCATACAGCTTCCTTTAAGGAAGAGGCTATGCCAAAGACCAAGAAAAGTGGAACCAAGAAGAAGCCCGGAACCGCAGATTCTGCCGGAGGTGAAAAATCCACCCTTGGGGATCTGGACGCTTTGTCTGCCTTGAAGGAAAAAATGGACGAAGACGCCAAGAAGTAATCTAAACTTCAAAGGATTATCATACATAGAGCACCGTTCCGGAAGGGACGGTGCTTTTTTTTATGTTCAAAGGTTTTTAGTTATTTTAATTTTTTTTGATTTCTAGATTAACAGCACATTTTCGAGAATTTTGTTTGAACGATGATTGAATTTGAGTAGGAGTAAACTTTGCAAGTTCCGCTGTTTCAAACAGCTTTTCGAATATATTCGGAAAAAGAAAATTGAGTATGCCGTCCTGCTGATTGAGCTTCATGGATACACCATTTCCGAGGCGGCATTTGAGGTTGTTTAATGATTTGAAGTATTTTAGGAAGGTCTTTAAGGAACAATTCGGTAAATTGCCTTCGGAGCTCAAAAAGCAACCTTGAGGATTGTTTTTAATAATTGTTGATTGTCTCTTTAGATCCTTATAGAAATGAATTATAATACCTGCATCCGTCCATATCTTAGTATTTACTTCCTTTTCTCTTTTTTTCCTTGTTGGCTGCTGTTTGCTTCCTGTCAATCCCAACAATCTACCAATGAAAATCAGGAAAGGGATGAATATGAATTGGTATGGAGTGATGAATTCGAGGAAGAGGGTGCACCCAATTCTGATTTTTGGAGCCATGAGGAAGGCTTTGTCCGTAACAGGGAGCTGCAATATTATCAACCCGACAATGCGGAAGTGAAGGAGGGCAGGTTGGTGATAGAAGGGCGCCGGGAAAAGGTAAAGAATCCCGCTTTCGAGGAAGGATCCTCGGACTGGAAAAAAGCCAGGGAATATTCGGAATATACTGCATCTAGCATTCACACCAGAGGGAAAAAATCCTTCCAGTATGGGCGGGTTGAAGTGAGGGCAAAAATCGATACGGCACTGGGTATGTGGCCGGCCATATGGACCCTTGGCGTAGAAGGAGGTTGGCCTGCCAATGGGGAGATTGATATCATGGAATATTATCTGATCAAAGGGCAACCTCATATTTTGGCCAATGCCGCTTGGGCACATGAAGAAAAAAGGGCGGCATGGGACGAAGCAACTTACCACATCAGTCACTTTACCGATCAGGACCCGGATTGGATAGACAAATTCCACGTTTGGAAGATGGATTGGACGGAGGAATACATCAGGATTTTTTTAGATGATGAGCTGCTCAATGAGGTGGATCTTTCTGAAACCATCAATCCAGATGGGGTAAACCCTTTTCAGCAGCCACACTACCTTTTGCTGAATTTAGCCATTGGCTCCAATGGAGGGGACCCCTCATCAACGGACTTTCCTCGAAGGTATGAGGTGGAATATGTCAGGGTGTTTCAGAAGAAAGACAAACGCTAAAATGGATTTGGCCCCACCTTAAATAAATGTTTTGTGAAATAACATTTTTTCCTGATAGCCTATGTTGCTTGGTTGTGATTGAAGATTTCCTTTGCAAAATATAGTAAGTTATTTCCTTTAGGGGCTACCTGAATTCCACTAAACATTTCGGCTGAATTGAATCGTTGAAAAAGCTGATATTTGTCATGGAATCCCAGTCCCGACTTTTTCAACTTTGTGTCAACTTATTTACAACCAACAAACTACCTAATTATGAATTATCTAAAAATAGCAGCTTTTTGGTGCTTGACATTGAGTGGCATCTGTTCTATACTTCCCGTTTACGCTCAGCAAACCTACAAATTGGGTCAAGATCCCCTTCTCCAGGTAAGTGGTGAGTCATCCCTTAAAGATTGGAAGATGGAAGCCAGTGATGCCCAGGGTTCTGGTGTGTTTCAGGTTTCCGATGGAAAACTTCAGGACATCTCTTCCTTGAAAGTGACGCTGAAGGCAGAGGAATTAAAAAGCGGCACAAGGGGCTTGGACAATAATGCCTATGATGCTTTAAATACTTCCGAATATCCTGACATCACTTTTGAACTTTTAGATTTTTCTGGAGGGGAACGATCCGGAGAAGCTAAAGGGAAGCTCACCATTGCGGGAGTGAGCAGGGAGATTAGTTTCCCCGTACAAATCCGCAAACAAGGGGAGGGGTATAATTTTACTGGTGAGGTGTCAACCAAGTTAACGGAGTTTTCCATTGATCCCCCTACGGCACTTCTTGGTTCGGTTAGGACCAGGGATGAGATTACCTTAAGTTTTGATACTCAGTTTGTACCTTCTAATTAAATTCATAAATCTAGCATAATAAGATACTTCACACACACATGGAAAACTAAACATTATGCAAGAAAGGCCCCGTATCATGCTTGCCTTTCGGCGGGCAGGTTCAGGACTAGCTACCTGCCTCCTGATTTAGTTGCCGGTGCTATAGTAGACAGGACCTAAGCATCCGTGCGGGAAATGTTCTGACCATTGAAAAAAATATAATCATTATGAAAAGTTCTAAGTTATTCAATTTATCCATCTTCTTTTTTCTTATAAGTGCCAATGGAATAGCCCAAGGTTTGCAAAAAGACCTGCAATTTTGGCGACCCTATGACCAAAGAGGCATTAACATTTTTGAAACAGGAAAAGAAGATACAGTAGCCTTTGATGGCATGAAAGTACGCATTGGAGGGCATTTTGCTCAACAGTTTCAGAATCTCAGCCATTCCAATACCGCTCAGCCGGTATTCAATGAGGCTGGAGTAAACACCAATCAGTTGATGGACATTGGCTTTGGCTCCAACCTGGCCACGGCCAATTTAAACATTGATGTGGCCTTGGCAGATGGGGTACGGCTGAATCTGATCACTTACTTATCCTCCAGGCACCACCCGGAAGCATGGGTGAAAGGCGGATTTATCCAAGTGGATAAACTTGGTTTCCTGGGGCTTGGAGAAACCGATTGGTTTGACAAATACCTGACTTTGCGGGTGGGACATATGGAGATCAATTATGGGGATGCCCATTTTCGCCGCTCGGATAACGGCAATGCCTTCTGGAACCCTTTCATAGGCAACTATATCATGGATGCCTTTACCACTGAGGTTGGTGGTGAACTTTTTTATCAAAACAACGGGTGGATAGCTATGGCAGCAGTTACCGGTGGTGAAATTCAAGGAGGTGTGACCAACCCCGGATTCAGGCAGCCATCAGTAATCGGAAAATTTGGGTATGACAATTACGTTGCCGAGGATTTCAGGGTAAGGTTGACCGGCTCTGTATATACCACTGCGGGCTCCAATCGAAATACACTCTGGGGTGGAGACCGGGCCGGTAGTCGGTACTACCTGGTAATGGAAAACACCTTGGCTAGTCCCGCGGCTCAATTTACTTCAGGACGCATTAACCCAAACCAGACGGACAACATTACCTCCTTTGTGGTTAACCCTTTTTTGAAATACAAGGGAGTGGAGTTTTTTGGGAATTTTGAGCAAAGTACCGGGTCTGCCAGAGCCGAAACTGAAAACCGAACCTGGAACCAGTGGGCCACGGACTTGATCTACAGGTTTGGCCCTCAGGAGAAGTTTTACTTGGCTGGTAGGTACAATAGGGTAAGTGGGCCCTTGTCCGGTTCAGGTGCCGATATCAACATTGAACGGGCACAAATAGGCGGAGGCTGGTTTGTGACCAAAAATATCCTGGCCAAATTGGAATATGTTAACCAGGAGTATAATGGGTTTTCTGCCTCAGATATTAGGCATGGAGGTAGGTTCCATGGTTTTATGTTAGAAGGAGTTATTGGATTTTAGAGATGGCGTTTTGGCATATTTTGGTGGTTAGCTGGTTACTTGGTGGAGAGGGGGAGCCGGAAAAGGAACTGGTCATCACTAGCAAAACCATAACGGTGTATGGACAGACCTCCATCGGAGACTTTTCCTGCTGCTACTCCCAAAACGGCATTCAGGATACACTCACCCTGAATCCATCCCAAAGACTAGATTTCCAAATTCCAGTGGACCGTTTTTCCTGCGGAAATTTCCTGTTGAACCGTGACTTTCGGCAAACCTTGAAGGCCAATGAGTACCCCAAGACCATGGTGGAGGCCACCGACTTCAGGGCAGAGCTAGGTTACATAGTCTGCAATATTGCCGTTGAAATAGCGGGAAAAGTATTAGAATTTACGGAGGTTCAAATGGATCAGCACGAAAATAAGCTGGAAACATGCCTATCCATCAGTTTTCAGGAATTGGACCTTAAGCCTCCCAGTAAGCTGGGGGGCCTGGTTCAAGTGGATGATGAACTTTCCATCAATTTTTCTCTGGGTATTTGATTTTTTAATCATTTCTTCACAGCGATGTGGAGATTGTATACATAGCGATTGGTTTTTTGTGGTTTATGTCCTTCCCTTATTGGTCGGAAAGCCCTATTCCACAATCCGGTATTTAGGCAGATGAGCTAAGTATAACTTTTTAAAAATTTGGAACTACGAAACAAAACCAACGCCGTAAGTTTTTTTGGATGGATTTTTGCGATGTTACTCAGTAACAAATAGATAACATCATGAATAGACTAAATGGCATTTGTAAATACATATTGACCTTCCTGTTTTTCTTGATGGTTGAGTTTCATTATGTGTTGGCCCAAGTTGGAGAGGAGCCAGTGGATGAACATCCACTAAACCCTTCGCCTTACAAGGTGTTTTTTTATATGATCATTTCATTTATAGTGGTTGCAGTGGCGGTCAAATTGCTCTACAGGCCAAGGAAAAAGCATAAATCTTGAAAAGCAGCAATAGGCTCAGCGGAACCGATCTGGAAATAGCCTTTCGCACCGCTCATTGGCAATAGGTATGCATTTGTAAGGGTAAAGGAGTGTTAGCTTTGGTGGACCCTTTATGCCTCAATGTAGCTGTGGGATGGAGCGAGTGGCAAGGAACCTTTCCTTCCATCCATCTCAAGGTATTTGAAAAAAGTAATTGTGGGCATGCTTTTTTTTTGATAGGTTTAGTGTCATGATGAAACTGCTATCCTTTCTTTTGTTTTTGATCCCTATTTTGGCAAAGGGCCAAACAGCCACCTATCATCTGCCAGAAAGGGGAGTGTGTGCCCATCGGGGGGCCATGACCTCTCATCCCGAAAACACCTTGCCTGCATTCGAAGCAGCTATTGAGTGCGGTGCTCATATGATTGAATTTGACGTGCAGCTCAGCAAAGACGGGGAGTTGGTGATCATGCATGACAGCAAGGTGGAACGTACAACGGATGGTGCCGGTCAAGTATCAGAGATGACTTTTGAAGAATTAAGACAACTTGATGCAGGCTCCTGGAAGGGTGCGGAGTTCAATGGGCTAAAGATTCCCACCTTACAAGAAGTACTGTCCATTATGCCAAAGAACATTTGGCTAAATATTCATCTTAAGGGAGGCGCAGAGGTAGGGGAGAAGGTGGCCCTGGCAGTGGCCGAAGAAAAAAGGCTACACCAGGCAGTGGTAGCAGCCACCATGGAAGCCGTCAGTGCCGCAAGGGAAGCTGTTCCGGAGATACTCATTTGTAACATGGAACGGCAGTCCGGGGCTTGGGATTATGTAGATGGAACCATTGCCATCCAGGCCGATTTTATCCAACTCAACGGGGGCATTAAGCCTGAATTCAGGGAGTATGCAGAAAAGTTGAAAGCGGAGGGCATCAAAATAAATTATTTTGGAACCGATGATGCCATAGAATTAGGGACCTTATGGGAGTATGGTGTGGATTTCCCTTTGGTAAATGATATACAGGCTGCCATTCAGGTGGCAAAAAAGGAGGGTATAGCACCTGTCTCTCCGGTCTTTAACCCATAATACCATTTGCCATGAAACGGTTACAAAGAAGAAAGGTGCTTAAACAAATGGGGTTGCTTACCCTAAGTCCTTGGCTTTTATCCCTTGGAAACTCAAAGGGCACCAAGGTTTATGCGCATATTTGGGCCTATGCCAGCCGATTTCCACCCAAGTGGGACAGCACACCTGTATTGGAGGAAATTTTTAAGGATCTCAAGGCAGCTGGTATAGTAGGGGTAGAGCTGATGGAGGTTAATTTCAGGCATGAAGACAGTGTCCTTCGCTTAAGGGATTTAAGTGCCCGGTATGGGGTCCCGGTGATCGGTACTAGTTATGGAGCAGCCATGTGGGACAAATCCAAGCATGAGGAGATCCTGCTGGATGCAGAAATGGTCCTTGACAAGTTGGCCGCATTACAAGGAAAGTACTTTGGTATCAGCGTGGGCAATGCCGGAAGGGAAAAAACCGAGGATGAGCTTGACGATCAGGCTACATTGCTCAAACAATTGCTTGGCATGTGTGCAGATAGGGGAATCACCCCCAATTTGCATAACCATACCTATGAATTGGAATATGGCAAAAAAGACTTTTTGGGTACCCTAGAGAGAGTCCCTAATTTACCCCTGGGGCCGGATGTAAACTGGCTGATCAGGGCAGGGCTGGATCCGGTGGCATTTATTGGCAAGTACGGCCCCATGATCGTCTACCTGCCCCTCCGGGACCAGGATGCGGAAGGACGCTGGACGGAGGCCTTGGGGGAGGGGGTTACCGATTTCGAGGGTATTGCCAAGGCTTTAGAAAGGGTTAGATTTTCGGGTGATGTGGCCATAGAACTGGCTTATGAAAAACCCGGTGATCAGGATGACAGGGAGAATTTCAGAAAAAGCAGGGAGTATGTAAGAAAGGTGTTTGGGTGGTAAGGGTGATTTGCTCAATAAATCAGAGTAAAGCCGCTATTAAATATTTTCATGTTTCAAAATCTAATTAAAGTTAAAATCATGATATACTAGACATTAAAAAATAAGGAAAGCTAGGTTCCGAATATATAGTCAGGATAAAAGAATTAGTTCATTCACATCTAGGCGTTTGTCCAGAAGCGGAATATTGTCATCCTTCTTATACAGGTGAAATGTCAAATACTTGTCAGCAGTTGGAGTTGAGTAGGCTTCAATCTGGTTATTTTCAATGTCGATTATCCAATATAATCTGATAGCACAGGCGGCGTAGAGTGCTTTTTTCACTTCCCTATCGAACCTGATTGAGGCTCCGGCCACCTCAATTAAGGCGAGTACCTCAGATGGTGTAGGATGGTAAGAGGCGTAATAGTCAGGCTTAAATTTTAAGAGGGCGATATCCGGTTCAAGCTCATTGTTGGCATCAACCCTTATTGGATTTTGGACGGCAACGATGGCCTGATCCTTAAACAAATCATTAAAGATCTTCGATAATTTGTTCACAATTCCAGCATGCCTGCTTTCTATGGGGCTCATTTGATATATTTCTCCATTAATAAGCTGTACACGATCTTCCGGCTTTAGAATCCCCACTTCGGCCATTTTGTAGTATTCCTCTACATTGATCAACCGTTTCACTACTTCTGTTGCCATGATGATATTACCTTTAATCCTTTTAAAGATAGCCTATTTCGTCAAATTTAAAAAATGATAAATGCTGGCAAATTATACCTGTTCACAACAGTTTTCCGTCCAAAGCAGATTTTGTGCATTGGCACCATCCCATTGAAGTACGATGTTGGGGTTCATTTTAATTTGTAGGCAAAAAAAGAAAAAGCCTGTGACCTTGAAAAGACCACAGACTGGGTAAAATGTAAGGTTTTTTAATCTTCCTCATCGGAACATGTGACATTCAAATTTATCGCATAGTAATTTGCGGCTGGAACTATGATGGTGGCAGTTGTTTCTGTTGCATTTATCTCCCTTGCCGTGTTAAGTTTAGGGTTGAAATTAGGATTGCCAGTTGGGGGATCATCGTAAGTTAACACCCTTATGCTTTCTCTGCCAATGCTGAATTTTGCCCCTTGAAGATCTATGTTGATAGTTACTTCTCCGTTCTCGATTTCGCCAAAGGTGGCAGTGCCTACTAGGTGATTTCTCATGGTAAGGATATCCACAGTGCCGCCAGCTACATACGCTGTATAAGTGGTGCGATTTCCCCGACTATTTTCATTAAATAATGACCCCTGCGACCATTCATTGTGACGGCCCCTTAGACAAGGTTCTATTTCTTCATCAAACACCGGAATAAGATTGTAGCATAAGATTACAGCATAGAGTGGAAAATTTTAAAAACTATAAAGGCCTGAATCACCCAAAATTTCAAAGTCTGAAAAGAACCCAACTTCGTAACTATAAACAGATAATTCAAAGAACAATAAATCAAAAAGCTTTACTTCGACTTCTCCAAGAGTTTGCTTTTTACCATTTTCGTCTAGGTAAGGGGTGAAATACCAAGAAATAAATGAACCATCAGAATAAAGTTCAAAGCCTTCGGGGAATTCTGACTCGAATTCACCATTTGCCATTATGGGATTATATGGCATTGTCTCTGAAAACTTTTTTGTATCACATGCAAAATTTAGTGTCCTTAGGGTTGGTTCCACAAGTGGGCCATCTTGTGTAGTGCTTAAAGCTAACAAGTTACTATCATCAACAGATAAAGTCGGGTCGTTCTCATAATCGGCACATGCCACCATTAAAGCGAAAAGAAGGATAAAGCCAAACCTGTTGGGATTTAACTTTGGGAGGATAAGATTTTTCATAGTCGTGTTTTTTAAATGAGTGTTGAATCTTCGCAAGTATTTTTGGGAAAGGCAGATTAATTGGTCTTTTGATTTTTTTAGTTTAGATCAACCTCTTGCTAGCATTGTTTTTTCCAAATAAAATGTTTAGGGCTAAATAGAAGTGGATCGGAATCAAGTCCTTATCCAAATAAAACAATTGTTTCGAGGTAGTACAATACCGAACCTTTGGTATTTTGTGGTAAAAAAAGCCTGTGACCAAGGTAGGCCACAGGCTGTAAAAAGTCCGGGGTTATTTGTTATTCTTCTTCCTCATCCGGGCATTCCACTTCTCTTTCCACATCCAAGTGGATGCCATAGAAGTTGTTGAGAGGAACTGTGACAGTGAATGGGCCATTATTTTCTATATCAAACTTATGGTCAAATCCCCCAGGGGCTGGATTTCCTGATGGGGCTTCATCATAATCCTGTATTTTCAGGTTTTCAGCCACATCCTGGAACCTGGCACCACTCAACGCAATGGTTATCTTCACTTCTCCGTTTTCTTCTTCAAAGGTTGCAGTGCCAACTTCGTGAGTCTGGCCCGCATAGATGGTTACCTCTGCCCCTGGTACATATTCGGTGTAAGTGGCCCAGTTACCTTGGTTTACATACCTTGTTCCATCAGCCCAGGCGGTTTCTTCTTTATAACAGGGTTCTTCCTCCTCGTCAGGACAAGGTACAAGGTTATAGCATATGGTTAGATTACTGAGTTCTGCTGGACCATCACTTGCATTATCCGGTGAGACAAGCCCCGAGTCTCCAACAAAGTCCTTATCATCGAAAAAGCCTTCCTCATACGTGTAAACATTTGCTGCATTTCCGCCTTTCACGATTACTGAAATTCCTCCTAGGCATTGTTTTATCCCATCCTCATCCACAAAGGGGGTAAAGGTCCATGAAACCTTAGTGCCATCAGTGGATACTGAGAAACCCTCCGGAAACGCACCTTGGAATTCTCCTGATTCATAGTCGACCCTTTGACTACCTGGTCCCGAGTAAGTTACGGGCAATTGATCACAGCGAACATTGCCTCCACGATATTCATCACTCGCTTCATATATATCAGGAAATACAAGAGGTCCGTCTCCATTAGACATAAGTGTTAAAAAACCATCCTCCCCCGCGGACAGTTGCGGGTCGTTTTCGAAATCACTACATGCCGCCATAAAGGCCACAAGGACGATAAAGCCAAACCTGTTTGGGTTTATCGAAGGTAGGGTAAATATTTTCATATGAGTGTGTTGTTTAAAT
>PXCO01000023.1 GCA_003565295.1 Cyclobacteriaceae bacterium | reverse complement strand
GCTGTGGTGTTCAATCACATGCTGAGCCATGCGGCAGCGGCATAAGACCCGGAAAGGAAACCCCGATGGCCAAACGCAGGATAGCGCGCATTGGCGCGATCGATCCGGTCTATGCCGATGCCGTATTCGACAGCGCGCCGCCTGTCGTGAAACGGGCAGAGGCGCGCGTGCCGCAGCCGTCACCATCTGTGACGCAGCCCGCTGCGCCTAAGAGATCAGAGGCGCCAGCGCGGGTCGCACCGCCGGTCGCGTCGACTGCGCAGGTTGCACCACGCCCGTCCTCTCCGCCTGCGACAGGGGCCGCGCACATGGCAGAGCCCAAAACGGCGCGTGCTTTCTCCATCACGCTCTGGCCACTGCATCGTCACAAGGATGATTTGCTGGCGCTGGAGAAAGACGGCTACAGGATCGATCTGATCCTCGGGGCCGCTATGAAATCGGCGCGCCAGAAGTTCAAGCCTGGCCCTGTCTATATCCCCGCTCAGTCGGCCGAGTACTGGACGGCTTATAGCATCCGGCTGCAAAAGCCCGTCGCCGAGCGCATCCTCCTGCAGCTTGCCGAGAGCGCGAAAGACCCCGGTGCCATGATGGCCACGCAATTGCTGCGCGGTCAGGTCGAGCCGCTCTGGCTGGACGCGCTCGATGCCCTGATCGAAAGGCTCAAGGCCGCTTTGTCGTGAAAGGAGGCGCGGGTGTAGTTTCCGGGGCTTCGCGACCACTCCGCAGCGCTACCCGTGCCGCAAGAGGGATGCAGCCTCGCAGGGCTGAGACCCGGCCGCGCATGCGACCATACCCCCGTCGGCCGAGGGATTGACTCGGGATGAGACAGTCTTCGCCGCGCCTTGGGGCAGGGAGCAGGTGCAGTCGGCTGGTCCGCCCCAATTGCGGACGGTCAGGCGGGGTGCGGCATGTGTTGCGTGATCTTCGGACATTGCTGCAAGCGGGCCTTCGCCGCAGGATGCGGCGAGGTTTCGGCCACCAGACAAGAAATCGTCCGCTGCGCCTTGGAGGAAAGGCAGCGAAACGCGGAAAACTGGGCTTACCAAGTTAGTGCGCCCAAAAATGCTGCATCTTCTGATCATACATCTGGATCGACCAACGCACATGCGTTATGTTACCAAGCATGACAGATAGAACCGAGTATAAACAAAGTGCAGACAAAGTTACTGTGAAGGTCCGCGGTCGTGGCCTGCGCTCGTATCGCGTAAAGTTTGGAAGCGTTACTGTGTCGGGTGCGAAGCCTTCGAGCGCCGACGTTGACGCCAACATCGAGCGCAGCACCGAAGCATTGCAGCGCATCGGCAAAAAATTCGGTAAACCTGGCGTCCGGCTGTCCGTCAAGAAGGGTGTGCCGCGCTATTCTTTGGACGAAAACGATCCAGCAGTATTTGTGCGCGTTCTTGATGGCGTGACCCGGCGCGGGCGCATGGTCGATGGCAAGTTCGTAGCGCTGCCTTGAACAAGCTTGGGCCGGCCGTCGATAGAGTTATAGAAGCTCAGAAGGCAACGAAGAAACCCTTGGCAATTATCTTGGCCGGTCACAACGGTTCGGGCAAATCGACGATGTGGCGCAAAGTTCTGTCAGACCAGTTGCAGATGCCGCTCATCAACGCCGATAGAATGATGTTGTCAGTTCTGCCAGAAGCCAATTCCGAAGGCAAACTTGCTGACTGGGCGCGTGAGCTGAGGGATAAAAATGAGGGCTGGATGCGCGTGGCACAACGCGGCGTTCAGGCGTTTGTCGCGCATGCCATGCAGGCCAAGGTGCCCTTTGCGATGGAAACTGTATTCTCGCACTGGGTGGAGCACGATGACGGAAGGATTGAATCCAAGATCGATCAGATCCGCGAAATGCAAGCGGCGGGATATTTCGTTCTGCTCCTCTTTGTAGGCCTTGCAAATTCATCTCTATCAATTCTTCGGGTTCAAACTCGGGTAGCGGAAAACGGGCATGATGTTGAAGTGGCTCGGTTGACGGGCAGATTCCCGCGAACGCAAAAAGCGATCAATGCCGCTATGCATGTCGCCGATGCGACAATCTTGCTAGACAACAGCCGATCATCAGAGCAAGCATTTACTGTCTGCGTAGTGCGCCAAGGGCCGAACCACCTTTTTGACATAAGGAGCGGCAGCAATAGCGTGCCCAAAGTTATGACTGAATGGCTCAACATCGTTTGCCCTTAATATCCAGTTTAAAGCTCCAGCCACCGAAGGCTCCCCGGTGCGCACTTGGGCTGACTGCCGGGAAGGAGGTTGCTCCAGACCATCTTCGAAAATGACGCGAGCCAGTTTGCGAGCAGGGCGGACCACGTAAACGACTCACTGCGGACGGTCACACAGGACGGGATGCGGAATGTGTACGGTGATCGACAGGCTGAGCGGCGAGTGTGGATTAGCCGCGCCGCAGAGGCAACTTTCTGAAACCGGCAAAGCGGAATTTCAACCCCATTAACCGGGTGCGGTCTTGTTTGGGATCGTTTTTTTCAGTGGGTAGGGGTGGACTCGTGCGCCCCGCCCCCACGCGCGATGGGATTAATGCCCGAAGGGCTGAGACTTCAGGTTTGGAGTGTGCAAGCCCGGCCGCGCCTTGCCCGGGCGAGCCTCTCTGAAAGAATGGCTGTAAAGGTTTACGGCGTTGCCGTGCCCGCAGGCGGAGGCGCAGGTGGAGCTGCCGATGCGGTCGAGGCCGGAGCAGCCAAGATGCCTGCATAATGCTTCAGAACAGCTTCGATCCGCTCTAGTAGCTCTTCGAAGGCAGAAAAATCGACGTTACTAGCATTCGCCCGCACGACCGATTCCGCAAAGACCACCTTGCCGTAATGCGTGTCGTCGCCATGATCCTTCTTCGGATTGAAGGATTTCCCGTTCAGCTTGGTCGCCATCAGGGCTGGTTGGAACAATTCCTCGATCTCTCGCGAATGGGGCGTTGCGCCCTCTGGCACTTTCACAAGATACAGGTTTTCGCCGAGGTAGTAGAAAGGGGCGGTCGTCGTCGTAGTAATTTGGGTGCCACCCTTCTTCTCTGCGTTCTTGAAAACAGTCTTAGGGCCACCATCATTGTCGCAGAGAATTATGACGGGATTATCCATCGGCTTATGAACGTAGGTCTTCAAATTATTTGTGTAGCTGGATATGAGCGAGGCTTGCCCCGCCGCCCCGTGGCCAAGGTTCAAGATATCCCGAGACGTACCGGTGGGCTTCAAGAAATGCATTAACCGGATGACCTTACCGTCTTCCTCTATTGCAAGAAGTGGGAATTTCTTGACCAAGGCACGGATGGCGCATTGCAGATAGGTGATATCCGAAATGCCTTCGGTCACGATGAGCGGCGCTTTGGGCGCAGCGAAGTATTTATAAAACAGAAACTTGCGATAGAGGTCTTCGGGCGCACGCGGCGGGTTAAACTCCCCTGCCGCCTTAGCGAGCTTGTTCACCCTTGGCTTCCGGTCGCGCCGGGCCTTGACGAAATAAATGTGCGATAACCTCCCCTCCAAGGGATTCAGGTTATCAGTGACATTGGCAGGGTCATCGCCCGGCTTGAAATAGAAACCTGTCTGAAAGAGCGAATTGCACATGGCCCGCGCAGCGCGGTAGTAATCCTGATTGATGTTGGCCTTGTCGTTCACTACGAGCCCTGTAACGGTCTGGCGCGAACGGCGCAAAGACATGCGCGTCTTCACCGGATTGATGAAGAACCCGGATTTTTCGATTTCCTTCCTGAGCTTCTTTCCCACCTCCCACTCAGCGCCGTGCGGGTTCACGGCAATTTGGGTCGGGAAGAGCTTTTCATTGGTCGAGAAGGTTAAATCGTCGGCATAGCGCGTATAGGTGCAGCGCGCATCGCGAGCAAGCGCGAGAAGCCGCGAATCCAGGATATTGCCGATCAGATTCGATATGACCGGCGAACAGGGGCTGCCCTGCGGCAGAGCATTATCGTGGCAAGCGATTTGGGCGATGATGGTTGTAACCTTGGGTTCCAGTGAAAACATAGAATCGTGGATAAAAAAGCCGCGAACGCGCCCGAAATTGATTGTGCCGAAAAAGTTCTCCAGATCGAGATTGAAGACGAAGCGCCTCCGTCTGTGTACCTCGGCATTCGAGACGATGGTGCGGCCCTGATGAAAGCCATGAGAGGCAAACCAAAACCGGCGATCCACCTTCCTTTTCTCGTGCACGCACGCATAGAGCAATTCAGCCAAGCGGGTCTGAAGCAAGGCGAGCTGTGGCTCAGGCGCGTGAATGGTGCGCACGCCGCCCGATTTCTTCGGAATATCGAAGGACCGGTACTTCTTGGCCGCGTCCATCTTGTAGAGGACGTAGCTGACGCCCTTCGGGGTGAAGCCAAGCAGCTTGGCAAGGTCTGTGAGGCTCTTTGCCTTTTGTAGTTTTTCTAATGAACTCAAATGCCTGTACTCTGGTTTAGGTGCTTACGGGCACTCTTATGCGAGCGTAAGCGATACACCGGAAAGCCGGAAAATACCGCAAGGGAACCTGAAGGTAAGCAGCCTGCCTACCATTGTTGTCATTTGCCGCGATGCGCAGCAGGAAGTCTGCCCGTAAGCCATTCAACTATAGCAAGAAAATCTGCGGCCCAGCAAGTGCTCGTTGAGCGGTCATCAGAAAGGAATTTGGTCGTCTGCCTCTGGCTCCTGCGGCAGCGCTGCCGCGGGAAGCGGCGTATTCGTGACGACATAGAGATTCAAGATATCATCCCGGTCCATGAACATGACCTGGGATCGCTTGGTCGCGTCCAACCGGGTGCCGAGCCAATTCTTCGCCGCCTTGGTGATTTCGCCGCCGCAGGTGATGAAGGCATGATCGACCAGGACGCGGCGCGAGACTTCGGGATCGAAGATCTCATGGCCCAGCATCATGGTTGTCTGGTTGAGGATTTCGGCGATATTGGCATTGGTCGCGCCGGAACGCCCAGAGGCGTCCAGCTTGCCCTTCTTGGCTTGCAGCCCGAAATAGAGCACGTGCTGCGTGGGCAGGACGTAGCGCATCCACAAATCCTTGCCGTATTCGAGTGACTTGTCCTTGTGCCCCGAAACGCTGATCCGGTGGAAGCCAAGCTGCCGGAAGAGCGGGACGAGCACATCCTCGATGAGCTCGTCTTCACTGCATGTTTCTAAGAATGCCTTCAGCCGCTCGCGGCGCTGTAGCTCTTCGGCGGAAAGCGGGCGATGCGGATTGGCTTGCGGCGCAAAAGCCTGAGTCGTTCCCGTATGGCGAAGATAACAGATACGATCATCCCCGTAGAAGCCTTCGAAGTTCTCCCGCACGAGCGCCGCGTTCAGCATTTCCAGCGCTTTTGGCCGGTCGGCGGCATCGTTCAAGGCATCGCCTTGGTCCATGAGCGTTGCAATCACGCGTAGGAAGCTGTCCGGCGGCGAGCGTGGATCAGAGCTTGGCTCGGCCAAGATGGTCTCCAGCGTCACTACGACCCACCATTTGCGAGTCGAGCCGTCATGAACGTAGTCAGTCTCGGCGTCTGCGAAGAACTCGGTCAGATAGGAGCTGCTGCGATACGGAAAAACGGAGGTATCGGCTTCGAAGTTGCCGCAGATCATGTCTGCAATCTGTTCCAAGGTGCGGCGCTTAAATTTCAAGTCTCAACCTGTGCAATAAAGTCGGAATATTACTAAGTAGGAGTTACCGCAGCGTAGCACAATGCGCATCCCTCAACTGACGAAAATTAGATCGGCTAAATGACTCAGTAAAGGCCGGATGACCCAACTCTCGGCGCCGGGTGCGAACAGCAGATCTTGAACTGGCTTAAATGATGCCCGATTGGCAAAAAAACGTCTTTCGCTGTGTGTGATTTCGCTTCGCCGCCTTACCATATAGAGGTGCGAACCAAGAGAGACGCCCGCTCTGTTAAATTCGCGAGACACCATCGTACACTGACGCAAATGTGTGCTCTGGGACAGACATATCGCGCGTGGCAGACACCTCGCACGACTTTGCAAACTCCGCTATCTGCCAACAGCCGCCGGTCGGATCGGCGCATGCTGCCGCTGCGGCGAATGACCGCTTTCACGAACAGCTCGAACCCGGCGGGTTGCCCCGCCGGGCCCGAGGGGGAGACCCCGTTCTTTTCAGAACGGGATCTCGTCGTCGCGGTCGACTAGTTCGGGGTTTTCACTCTCGGCCGATTTCGGGCGGCTGAGGAAATCGACCTTCTCGGCGATGATCTCGCAGCCGTAGCGATCATTGCCTGCGGCATCGGTCCATTTCGTGTAGTGAATGCGGCCGTGGACGAGGACCTTCATGCCCTTTTCGCAATGCTCCGCGACCGTCTTGCCGAGACCGTTGAAGCAGGTGATGCGGTGCCATTC
>PXCO01000076.1 GCA_003565295.1 Cyclobacteriaceae bacterium | reverse complement strand
AGAGAAACATTTTTCATTAACCAATTGGAAAACTCGGGGAGAAAAGTCGAGCTTGGTGCAAATGGTGATTTTCTGGTAGAAGGAAAATGGACCTTTGAAATCGGTGGGTCTTCAAAGGGTTCCTCCCAAATTAAGAACAGTGAGCATAGTTATCTGGTAATTGATGGAAGGGAATCCGGCTTTGGCAACAAAGTCCCGCTTTGGCTATTTGGTTTTTTATATTAGGCCAAAAAGGAAACCGAGAAAAGTCAGATGGGGTTACAGGAATGATACCCAGCCTCCGAAAAGGACCTTCCGGGTTCGGGAAAACCCCAAAGGTCGGATTCCCTATCACATTTTCATCAGCCTCTCCCTGGCTTCATCCTGAGCCCTTTCAGCATCCGCCCTATGCTGATCATAGGTTTTTAAATTAAATTCCCTAAGGATATCCGCTACCTTGACCTCTGGGGAGAGGCTTTCGATGATGGACCACTCCTCCTCATGGTAATTGGTAATCTTTACCTTTCTCCCATACTTCTCCCGGATCTTTCCAAACTGCTGCACAAATGGCCAGGCATGAAGGAATGCGATCTCCAGGTTCACAGGGGCACAATATAAGTTTTTCTCCCAAAAGCCCGTCTGCACTGAGGTTTCTCCTGCAGGATCACTGATCTGTGCCTTCCCCTTTCGGGTGCTGCTGGCCACCATGTAGCGGTGCTGGGCCGCTTTTAGGTTGATGGTTTTGCCGCCCCCATAAGCAGATGGCCAAAACACCAATTCCGCCCCTTTCTCCTTAAGGGCTTTCCATCCATCATCCCAGATAATATCAAAGCAAATCTGAACCCCAACGGTCCCAAAATCAGTTTGGAACACCGGTGGGTCCAAAAGGCCAGGGGTCAGTCCCCGGTCAATTTCATTTTCCGTGAGATGGGTCTTCCTGTATTCTCCCATATACTCCCCCTTCCTGTCCAGTAATACGCATGAGTTATAGACATTGCCCCTTTCCTTGGTATAAACGGCGGCAAGCACGTAACAACTATTGGATTTTGCATAGGCAGATAAGGCGTTCACCGCTTTTTCGGAATGGCTGATCTTCTCCTCTAGTGTGTAGGATTGCCGGACGTTAGAGGTAATAAATACCTCCGGAAGGCAAATGATATCGGGTTGATACACGGCAGATTGCTTCATAAAGCCTAACATGGCCTCTAGCATCTGCTCAGCGGTATCGGTTACAAGGTCTTCCTGGCTTAACCCGGCCACCCATACTTCCCTAGGGAGTCGAAGGTCGGAAACCTCTCTGCTCCTAGCAAAGGAAGGAGCGAACATGGTCGCAGCTCCCGAACTCAGGGCGGCGGTTTTGATAAAGGTTCTTCTGGTATGGCTCATGGTTAGACCTGTTTTGTTGGCTGAAATTCACGACAAAATACCCAAAAAACGGTTCCATACCAACCGGATATAAAAAAAGCCATGAAACAAAGTTTCACAGCTTTAGTCAATTAACAATAAACCCAAAATAACCTGTCATAGGGAAAGGATTCGAACCTTTTCAATATATCCCTGAATGAATCATTCATGAACCTATGTCTTGATAACAACAATGAACGGAAAAGGTTTCTTAATTCCTTAAATTTTCATTGCTGTTTATAAACATTATTAAGCAAATCCTTTGCCAAAGGCAAAAAAATAAAAAAAACAGCCCAAAATTTTCCAGGCTGTTTCTTTACCAAACTATGTAAATATCCTATGGCTTATTTGGGTCTTCCGGAAGTCCTAAGCGTTTGAAAAAAGCAGCGGGCTCCTCCGGTACATCAACCGTCTCATCGTAAGCCCGTCCGGTGGCCTCATAAAGCGCCCTACGGCCTTTTATATCATCCACCAGTTCCTGATAGGCAATTTGGCCTACTCTTACGGCTGCCCGCCTGGGCACCACTACCACACCATCCGAGTCTGCCACAATGACATCCCCTGGATATACGGTGCACCCTCCTATTACTACGGGTCTTTGCACATCGATCACCTCGTTTCTTCCTATACGCTCACCCCTGCCTCTTTCAAAATAATTGGTGTAAACGGGGTTTTTTTGTCGGATAATTTCATCAATGTCACGAACACCACCTGCGGAAACCAATCCAACGGCACCTTTTTCCTGCCAATCCATGATGTTTTTTGAACCTGTGGAGCCTGTGTCGTTATCATCCTTGTTGTCCATCACCACCACAGTACCCTCCTTGATAAATTCCCCAAATGGTTCGGCTGAGAGTTGGGTATACCACATGCCCCTCCATTGTCTGTAAACCTCATAATTTTCCGGCTTTGTGAGGTCTGCACCGGGGTGCATGGGCCTATTGGTAGGACCATACCTTACCGTCACAGCTATCCCCGAAAAACGGTGCTCCATGGTTTCCACATCTTTCCACAAGGGAGAAATTTTGGGGTCCATCACCCCCACATCCATATAGCCCACAGTCACCAGGCCATCCACTACATCAGTGACCCTTGCACCTTTGTACAGTTCTATCAATACAGCATCCTCCACATCGTCCCCTTCCTGGGCGTTTACAGGAAAGAAACTTGCCAAATAAAAAGCCAACAGGCTCACTAGCATTGCCATTTTCGTATTCATCTATCCAATTTTAGGTTATAGGTTAATAATAATTGATCATTTATGTCCGAAAATACGCAAAATGAACAGGTTTAAAAAAAATTCTGCTTAACTATTAAAATCTTGAATAAGCCTTATGGAATTCCATAAATAGAAAAGACCGTTTACCTTACAAGCCTTTAACTATTTCTGCCTGGTTACAGAAAAACTTTTTTTAATGAAAACCCTCTTTATCCTAGTCTTATGCTTTATTATTATGATTTGGTCCAACGGGATTTGAAGGTGTTGTTTTATAGTGTTTATGAAGCGCACCCCTACAAATGGAGGGGGTTCGGATCAAGTGGAAAGGATGCCTGCGATCCTCAATTCCTCCTCGTCCACTTTTTTATCGTCCACAATGGCTCTTTTTATAGGGGTAAAAACTACCTTATTGTTAATCACCCCCACCATCACATCATATTTCCCGTGCAAGAGACCCTCCACCGCGGAAACCCCCAGTTTGCTGGCCAGGGTCCTATCGAAGGCAGAAGGCGCCCCTCCCCTTTGCAAATGCCCCAGTATGGTGACTTTAATATCATAGGTAGGCAGTATTTTCTTTACCTTCTCAGCGATTTCTGCGGCACCTCCACTTTTTCCACCTTCGGCCACGATCACGATGTTACTTTCCTTTTTCGCTTTTTCCCTGGTCTTTAGCCTTTCTATCAGCTTTTCCACAGGCATCTTTTTTTCAGGGATCAGAATGGCCGCAGCGGCACTCCCTATCCCGGCATTGATGGCGATAAACCCTGCATCCCTACCCATAACTTCAATAAAAAACAGCCGATCATGACTAGTGGCAGTATCCCTGATCTTATCTATGGCCTGAATGGCAGTGTTGCAAGCGGTGTCAAACCCTATGGTGAGATCCGTTCCGAACAAGTCATTGTCAATGGTTCCGGGCAATCCTACCGCAGGTATCCCATACTCTTTGAAGAAAAGGTGAGCCCCGGTCAGTGAACCATCACCGCCAATGACTACCAGTGCGTCTATACCATGGCTTTTAAGGTTTTCATAGGCTTTTTTTCTTCCTTCCGGGGTTTTGAACTCCTCACTTCTGGCAGATTTGAGGAAGGTGCCACCACGTTCTAGCACATGGGCAATGGAACGGCTGTCCAGTTTTCGGATATCATTATTGATCATCCCCTCATATCCCCTGTAAATCCCAAAAGCTTCAAGGTTATAATAAAATGCTGCACGGACAACAGCCCTTATGGCTGCATTCATGCCGGGTGCGTCACCTCCCGAGGTCAGTACGCCGATTTTTTTTATGGTCAGTTGATCCATTGAATTAAAGGTGGGTGGTAAAGTTTTTAAACATCATTTCTGCTGCTGCAAGGTTGGTGGCCAATGGCACATTATGCACATCACATATACGCATCAGCATTTGTACATCTGGCTCATGAGGGTGCTTCCCTAAAGGATCCCGAAAAAAAATGACCATGTCCAGTTCCTTTTCCGCCACCATGGCACCTATCTGCGCATCCCCCCCTAGCGGTCCGGAAAGCAGTTTATTCACCTTGAAACCGGCCCTTTCTATGTGTTGTCCGGTGGTGCCGGTGGCCACCAGCTCTATATCCCCAAGCGCTTGCTTAAACCCGCTGAGAAAATGAACCATATCCGCTTTTTTCCCATCATGGGCTATTAATGCAATTTTCATAGGAATTCTTCTTTGTGATTTAAAGTTAGGAAAAAAACGGGGTAAACCTTAAAGACCTCTCAATTGAACCAAAAATTTAATTGATCAGTCCTTTTGCAGGAAATAGTGCAACAGTTCCTCCCATTCTTCTTCCAGGGTTTTTGAGGAGAAAAGCTTTCCGGCCTTGTTGTACCAATACCCTGCATTACCCATGTCCCCCTCCTTTCTATGCAAATATGCATGCAAATAGGCTGAATCCTTATCCGGGAGGCTGTCTATTAGCCCATGCGCCTTGTCCCAGTCCCCCTTCGCATCGTACCACAATGCCTGCAGATGGACGGATAGCCCAATAGGAACCTTCTCTGAAGATAAACTTTCTTTGAATGCCTCTATAGTCATTGGTGTGCTTTTAGAAGTTTTGTTCAAAATAAATAGATACCATCCTTTCCACCAAAATTAGTTCGATTTTTTACAGTTGCCATATCCAATTAAGTAAGTTAGGTCGTACATCCTCCCAACCAGGAAAACTTAGCATGAGAAACCAGATTTTCACCATTTCCCTATGGATGCTCTTCTCCCCTTTACTTATGGCACAAGTAGGGGTATTGAACCAAATGCAAGGCAATGGCAATGGCTTAATGAGTCTCAACACTCAACTTCAACGAGCTTCTTCCTTTTTTCTCGGGCAAGAAAGATTGGAAAGCATACCCGTATATGAAGAGGTGAACTTACACCGCACTACGCTGGAGGGGGCCTATGGAATAAACCGGAAATTGGACCTGCAATTTTCCCTTGCCTACCATCTTCATTACGGCTTGTCTAGGGGGGCACTTCAAAGGGATCTAGCATTGGAAAACAGGGAGCAGGGCCTTCAGGATTTTTCCATCTTGGGAAGATAAAAACCACCATGCTACACTTGCTGATTTAAGCCCACCACATTCACGGTGGCCTCATATCCGAAATGCCAGGGGCTTTTTGTTCTTTGCATTACCCCAAAGGTGACTGGTAGATAAAAGGATGTCATTCTCTCCCTAACCCCTGCTTGAGCATCCAACAGCCCAAATTCCAACAATGCCTGCTCATTCTCATTTAAGTCCAGTTGACTTTCCCCTCTCAGCGAAATCAATGCGGTACCTATTCCCACCCCGGCATAAAACTGGAACTTGGCAGGCACAAAACCCATTTTATAGGGGTTGGTAAAGTACAACTCATTGTTCCGGCAAGTTGGTTTGCCAGATGTACGAAGGCAGCGGGGCACTTGGATTTTCAATTGGGATCTACATCGATTACATAGCGGACGCTTTTGTAATCTTTTTTGCTGTTTACCTCTTGAATGGCGGCTATCAATCCTTTCTTAAATGCCTCTTGACTGGCGGTGGCTCTGTCTAACTTGACCAAAATTTCGAACAAGTATTGGTTTTTCACCTTTCCCACCAATGCCTTTTCAGGTCCAAGCAAAATCTTCTTCACCTCTATGGCTGAGAGTAGATGAAACAGATGTTTAGCTGCCCTCTCGGCAATCTTGAACTCCTTGTGACGGGTAGTGATCTTAATGTTTTTTACGAAAGGGGGATAATAAAACCGCTTCCTCTCCCCCATTTCCTGGAGGTAAAAATTCAGGTAATCCCCTTTGATGATCTGATCAAAGATAGGCAGCTCCGGCCTTCGTGACTGAAGGATAACCGTGCCCCTGATTTTCCTTCTACCCGCCCTGCCTGCCACCTGGGTGATCATTTGATATGCCCTCTCCCCTGACCTAAAATCGGGGAAGTATAACATTCTATCGGCATCCATCACTCCCACCAGGGTGACCCTATCGAAGTCCAGTCCCTTACTGATCATCTGCGTGCCTACCAGGATATCGATATTCCCAGCACCAAATTCCTCTAGTAGCCGTTGATACCCATGCTTACTCCTGGTGGTATCATGGTCCATCCGGGCAATCCTGGCCTCGGGAAACAACAAACCGAGATTTTCCTCAATACGCTCCGTCCCCAACCCCACCGCAGTGAGCTGATGCCCCCCACAGGCCGGGCAAACCTTGGGCACCTGATCCTTGAACCCACAATAATGGCACCTCATCTCTTCGGTATATTGGTGATAGGTTAAGCTCACATCACAGTGCTCACATTCGGGAATCCACCCGCAATCCTCACAAGAAATATAAGGAGCGTATCCCCGCCTGTTTTGAAAAATGAGCACCTGCTCCTGTCTGTCCAGGGCCTCCTGGATTTTCTCCCGCATCAGACGGGTCATCTCCAGCTTAAAAAGGTTTTTCTTCTTGTCCACCAGGATATTGGAAAGGAGAAACTTTGGTAACTGCGCGTCCCCATACCTACGGTCAAGTTGTACCAACCCATATTTACCCATCCTGGCGTTGTAATAGGACTCAAAGGAGGGGGTCGCACTGCCCAGCAATGTTTTGGATTGGTGCAGCCAGGCCAACATGATCGCTGCATCCCTGCCATGAAACCTAGGGGAGGGATCAAATTGCTTATATGAACCCTCATGCTCCTCATCCACAATGACCAAGCCTAGGCTATCAAAGGGAAGAAAAACGGCTGACCGCACCCCTACCACAAAATCATAGGTGCCATTAAGGACACCTTGCCACACCTCCACCCTTTCATTGTCGGAGTATTTGCTGTGAAAGACGCCCATTTTGCTGCCAAACACCTTTTGCAGCCTGCCCACCACCTGTGTGGTAAGGGCAATCTCCGGAAGCAGCAAAAGCACCTGTGAACCGTTTGCCAAAACCTCCTGAATCAGCTTGATGTATATTTCTGTCTTGCCGCTGCCGGTGATACCGTGCAAAAGTACCGTGGGCTTATTCTCAAACTGAGCCACAATTTCCTGCCAGGCCTCTTCCTGAAAAGCTGCCAATTCCAAGTTTTCCTCCGTTTCTGATAGTCCTTCAAAACGGCTAATAATCACCTTGAATTCTTCGAACACTCCTTTTTTCACCAAGCTGCTAAGGGCACTGGGAGAAAGCCCATTATCAAGCAACACTTTTTTCTCCAGCCCCTCTGCATTTTTTTTGGGGTTTTGATGAACAGGGATTTCCCTAAGGTAACTAAGTAGGACCTCCTCTTGCTTTTGAGCCCTGGATAGGGAGTGAAAAAGTGCCTCCAACGCAGTTTTCTCCTTTACATACGGCAATTGCAACCTTATTCTCGTCTCGGTTTTGGGTTGGTATTTTTCTTTTAACTGCTCAAATAAGAGGATGGCATTTTTGGTCAGAAGGCTTTTGATGATGATATGTGCAGATTTGATTGACAATAAATCATTGCATCGGGGGAGATCCAGTTCCTGCTCGGTAGCCAAGGCCTCAAGGATCACCCACTCCCGGTCATCTATGGGCATGCCCGGGTTTTCCAGGTCAAAGTCAGGGTGTAACTGTACCTTACTTTCACTACTGATCTTTAGCCCGCTGGGCAATGCGGCATTCATCACTTCCCCAATATGGCAGCAGTAATAGTCAGCCATCCATTTCCAAAAGTTAATTTGGAGGGGATTGGCCACCGGGCCATCATCTAGCACATCCAAGATGGTCTTCGCCTCATAGGCCTGAGGGGGCTTTTGATGCACCTTACCCACGATGCCGGTGAGTATTTTCCGTTTCCCAAAAGGCACGATCACCCTAAACCCTATACCCATTTGACCCACCATCCCGGATGGTATCCTATAGCTGAACATCTTGGGGATGGGCACAGGCAAAATGACATCCGCATAATGCGAAGCCTCCTCCTTGGGTTGGGGTACTGGGCCAAATAAATCTTCCATAGAAAAATCAGGGTAATCTACCTGCCAAAAATGAGAAATTAATCCCAGGTTGGCAATTGGGAAATGGCCTCATCCAGTGCATTTACCGGCCTTCTGCACGACTTATTGTAACAAACATAAAAGGTGCCTTCCAAATCTTCTGCTTGTTTGCCTTCCAGTAAGGGTGGGGATGATTCCCCTTCCTTACCGGCCGCAATAAGGATATTCGGATGGTAATTCTTGAGCAACTCAATTGCCTTATCCCTCGCCTTCTCACCTACTACAGCTATCTCCGCGGTGGAAACCAACTGAAACAGGAGCACATTTGCCCATTGGCTCATAAAGCCGGGTTCCTGCAATACCAGCTTTTTCACCAGGCCTAGCATTTTTTCCGCTCTGCCCACCCATCCATCTTCGTAAAAATAAAGTCCGAGGACATGCAGGTTTTTGGCCATAAGGGCATTGCTGCTTGGAATCACATTGTCAAATAATTCCTTCTTATCCGCAATCAGTTTTTCTGCACCGGGGTCATTATAGTAATATAGCCCTTCACCCTCATCCCAAAACCTATCGTTCACCGCCTCCAAAAGCAACCTGGCTTCCACCAACCAGGCATTTTCAAACTTCACCTGATAAAGCTCAACGTAGGCTTGGATGACTGCGGCATAATCTTCCAGAAAAGCAGGCGTATAAGCCTTGCCTTCCTTGAAATTCCTGTACAAAACCCCACCATTGGTCATGCTATCCTTGATAAACTGGGCACCCTTTTCGGCCAGCTCCAGTGCCAAGGGATCCTGAACCGCCCTGTAAGCCTGTACCAAACCCACTATTGCCCAGGCATTCCAGCCACTGATAAGCTTGTCATCCAGCCCGGGCCTTACCCTTTCTTCCCTTTTCTCAAGTAACCTCACCTTAAGCTTTGAAAGCTTTCCCAAGAATACCGGTAATTCCAAGCCATGTGCTTCCGCAACCTTTTCATAGGATTTGGTCTGAAACAATATGTTGTTGCCATGTTCCCAGTTGCCTTCCTCTTTTAGAGAATAAAGCGAATTAAACCAGGGCAAATCCTCCGGATCGACCAAATCCCTGATCTCACTCATCGTCCAGCAATAAAATTTGCCTTCCTCACCCTCGCTATCTGCATCAAGGGCCGCATAAAAGCCTCCCTCAGGGCTTACCATTTCTCTCTGCAACCATGAAATGGTCTCCATCACCTTTTCCTTGAAAAAATCATCCTCGGTGACCTGATATGCCTTGGCAAACAAACTCAACAATTGCCCGTTGTCGTACAGCATTTTCTCAAAATGAGGGGCAAACCATTCCCCGTCCACGGAATACCGGGCAAATCCCCCTCCCACTGCATCATAGATCCCCCCCATTCCCATTTTTTTCAGGGTGAAGATCACCTTGCCCAAAATGGGCTCATCTTGTTTCAAGAGGCCATAATCCAGCAAAAAGGCCCAAATAGCAGGCATGGGAAACTTGGGCACCCTTTGCAACCCGCCCCATTTTGGGTCAAAGTTGCTGATCAGCAACTGTGCGGCCTGCTCCATTTCCTTAGGTTTTACAGCGCTCTCCGACCCTTTCAGGCCGTACTTGGCAATCACACTGTGCTGCAAAGAATGCCCAAAGCCCTCAGCACTTTCCTCCAGTTTTTCACGGTTGTTCTGAAAGGCGTCCGCCACCCCTTGCAACAGTTGCACCCAATTTTTCTTTGGAAAATAAGTGCCGCCATAAAACGGCTTCTGGTCAGGATTGGTAAACACATTCAGTGGCCACCCTCCTTGAAGGCCCATGGCTTGAAGGGCATCCATATAGATATTGTCCAAATCCGGCCGCTCCTCCCGGTCTATTTTGATGCAGACAAAATGTTGGTTCATCAGGGCAGCCACCTCTTCGTCCTCAAAACACTCCCTTTCCATCACATGGCACCAATGACAGGCCGAATAGCCTATACTCACGATGATAGGCTTGTCTTCATTTTTCGCCTTTTGCAAAGCCTCAACCCCCCATGGATACCAGTTTACCGGGTTATGGGCATGTTGCAATAAATAAGGGCTTTTACTATCCGCAAGGTGGTTGCTGTATTTGGACATTTGTTGAGGGCTTTGGTTTAAATTAATTGTTTCTTTACTAGGTTGATCTCCTCTGAAAAATCAATTTCCCTTCCTAATTGTTCCATTTCCCGTATTAACCTTTCCAAAAACCGTTGGTGCGCTTTACTTTGAGGGTTAAAGGGTTTATGGGCAAGTGCCTGTTGAACCTTGACTACTGAATTGTAAATGGCCCTGTCCTCAGTTTTCAAATATGTATCCAAAAACTTGTTCCAAATGTAATCCTCCGCCATTTTACTGGGATGGACTAGATCCTCTGCATAGAAGCGGTAGTCCCTCAGGTCGTCCAGAAGCCATTCATACGCAGGGAAATAAGCTACATCTTTATGGGTAGATTGCATTTCATGACAAAACACTCTCAACAAGCTTTTGCTTACCTGATTTTCCGGGATACCATCCTTGGTATGCCTTACGGGACTTAAAGTAAGCAAGATTTGCAATTGGGGGGCAGCTTGCTTGAGCAGGTCATATACCAAGCTGAACTTACTTTTCATTTCCTCCAACCCAAGGAGCCTTTTATGGAAAAGATGGGAAGGTTGCTTATGGCAATTGGCCACCAACATGCCATCCTCTTTTCTTTCATACACAAAAGATGTGCCACAGGTAAGGAAAAGATGACTGGCATTCTTGAGTTTTTGCAGGAATTCCTCCCTGATCTCCCTCACTCTAAGGTAAAGGCTTTCCTGATCTATTGAGGATATGCAGGAATGGAGCTGATAATGCATAAAGATATCCTCCTGAACCAACAGCCCCGACGTATCCAAATCCTCTCCCTTTAAACTCATTTCGAGCAGGTTTAGAAGAGAAATTGGATTATAGATAATCCCATAAGGGTTGCTACCTGCCTTGAACTTGCCATGCAAAAGCCTATTTCCCACCATATCGGCAAAGCAAGACCCCATGCTCACTACCGGAAAATTGTAGCCTATGGGATGTGCCGATGGAAGTATTTCAAAAGTGGTTCTAAGCTTCATTGAAAGTGACAATAGGTGGTTTCAAAGTTAGTGATTTCCAAAATTAGCTATTACAGCGGTTAAATCAGGAGGGCTAAATGCCACCATCATTATCATATTTATAGAATATTAATCAATCATTAATTTATCATTAAACATAACTCTTTTTTATAGGATATTAATTAAAAAATAAACTGATAATTTGTATAAATAAAAAAAGTTAAGGAATATTGCGGTGAAAATTAGTCCTAATCCTAACTATCACAAAAACAATTCATTATGAAAAAAGCATTGTTAGAAAAAACGGTGGAGAGCGCCATCGAAAAGTTAAGTAAGCTAAAAGCAAATGAAGCCCTGTTGGCGGAGCTGCAATGGTGCCTTGGCAGCTATAGATATGATCAAAACCCCATTGGACTGATCGAAAAAAGTCAAAAGGCATTGGACCTGCTAAAAAGCAAAAAGCAAGAAAACAGTAGGGCAGTGTCTCAAAAGCTGCTTCAAGACTTAGAAAAAATAACCTTGAATTGATAATTGAAAAATATTTTTATTTGGATAAGGCCTCCCTGTTTGGTTGGCCTTTTTTATTGCATTGAGAACAATTAAAGAATTTCTTTTGGACAACTTTTCATCTCTGCCTATCAAAAAAATAAATCTCCAAGAATAATCGTCATTCCATCATTAAGCTGGCCAATGGTATGAAGTTTGAAGTGTAGTAAGTTCACAATTAATATAAAATGATGGAAAACGAACAATTAATTCAAGCATTGAACAATTGCAAGACTGCATGCGAACATTGTGCTGATGCCTGTCTAGAAGAGTCTGACTTATCCCACATGGTAGAATGCATTCGTACCGATAAAGTATGTGCCACCGTTTGCGGAGCTGTTTCTTCTATTCTTGCCACCTCTTACGCTAATACCCGGGGCTTGATTGAGTATTGCATTACCGTGTGTGAAGAATGTGCCTCTATATGCCAATCCCACTCCCACGACCATTGCCAAGAATGCGCAAAAGCCTGTAAAGAATGTGCAAAAGCCTGCAAGGCATACCTCAATTAAATGTTGAGTATTCAAATTATTTGTTAGGGATACGCTGGTTTATTGTTTTATCTCTACTAATTTTTTTAACTTTTAGCCTTTAAAGTATTTTCATATGACATCTCCCAATTTTAATAACACCATTTCCTCCATTGATGCCCTTAATGCCCTTGACCCCCATAAGGAGGAGATTGACGGCAAGCCGGTCCCCAGGGAACTGCTTTACAGTAAACGCATGACGGAAATGCTGGCCCAGTTTGACCCTTCTGCCTCCGAAGTGCTGAGAATTGCCGCCAGGGCCCAGCATATTCAGCGCTGGAAAATCCCAAGGGAATCCTACCCCATGGATAGAAAAGGGTACCTGCTATGGCGCACGGAACTTAAAAAATTCCATGGCAAACTTACCGCAGACATCATGTCCGAACAAGGGTATCCGGAGGATGAAATCACAAAAGTGGAAGACCTGATCAACAAAAGACGGTTAAAGACAGACCCGGAAGTTCAGACCTTAGAAGATGTGATCTGTTTGGTGTTTCTAAAATATTACTTTGATGAATTTATCGCCAAACATGCACACGAGGAAGACAAGATCATTGAAATCATCGAGAAAACCTGGAAAAAGATGTCGGAAAAAGGACATGAGGCTGCTATGAAGCTGGCCCATTCCGAAAAGGCAATGGAACTGATTCTGAGGGCTTTGAAATAGGAAGAATAAATACGGTGATCATGTTTGGCATGCAGGCAACTTCCCATATGTAGGGGTTAGGTCGGCAAGAATTGGCAAAAGATTACAATTAATGTTCTTTCCTGGACAATAGAGCCATTGGAAGGCTGGATAGGCCAGTAGGATAATGGGGAATTATTATTCTACATAACTGTTATTTTTCTTCAAGACAGGTTAACTTAGCCCAAATCAACATATTCAGTATGAAAGTCCAGGTTTCCGTGATTTTTTCTGTAACCCTTTTCCTTTATTCATGCAGTTCAAATGAGCCGACGGTTTTTCCGGAGAGGGAGAATATTTCTGAATCTGTTTTTGCCTCTGGGCTTATCAAAGCCAAGGATCAATACCGGGCCTTTGCGAATACTTCTGGGATCTTAAAGGAAATCTATGCAGAGGAAGGCGATCTGGTTCATCAAGGCGATGTCATTCTGGAAATCACCAATGAATCGGCCAAGCTAAACAGAGAGGCTGCCGAACTGGCCAGGAGTTATGCTGATCGTGAAAAAAACCTGGAAAAGTTAAAGGACCTGGAAATCAATATAGCATTGGCGAAAAGCAGGTACGAGAATGATTCCATCTTGTTGGAAAGGCAAAAGAACCTATGGGCACAGGGTATAGGCAAGGCCGTTGACCTGGAGCAAAGGCAGTTGAATTTTGAAAATTCAAAAACCGTGTATAATTCCTCCAAGCTCAGATATGCGGATTTGGAAAGAGAATTGGATTTTAACGAACGAAATGCGGGAAAAAGTCTGGCAATTACCGAGGCTTTGGAGAGCGATCTTTTTTTGAAAAGCAAGATCAATGGAAAAGTTTATGCTCTTTTGGTAGAGATAGGCGAAATGGTAAGCCCCCAAACCGCATTGGCCATTATTGGAAGTGCCGAAGACTATTTACTGGAAATGCAGGTAGATGAATACGATATTGTCAAGATCAAGGCGGGGCAAAAAACACTCGTCACCATGGACAGCTACCGGGGGGAGGTTTTTGAAGCCAGGGTGACTAAAATCAACCCCATGATGGATGAGCGTAATAAAAGCTTTACCGTGGAAGCCGTATTTGTGAAAGGCCCGGTAACACTTTATCCGAACCTCAACTTTGAAGCCAATATCATTATACAAACCAAAGAGCAGGCTCTGACTATCCCCAGGTCTTTTTTGCTGGAAGATCAGTATGTGGTAGATGTCAAAGGGGATACACTTCAAGTACAGACCGGCGTGAAGGGGTATAGAAAAGTCGAAATCCTTGACGGCGTTTCTGAAAGTACCCAACTCAAAAAACCATAAACATGAGGTTTACCCTAATTGTCGAAATTGCCAAAGCACTGATGATCGCCAGGATCAAACAGACCATGGTAGCGGCTGTGGGAGTGACATTCAGTATTACCATGTTCATTGCCTTGTTGGGTTTTATGAATGGACTCAACGATTTGCTCGATGGCTTGATACTCAACCGCACCCCACATATCCGATTTTACAATGATATCAAACCCAACGAAGATCAGCCTATAAACCTGTCCCGGGAATTTAAGGATTACCACAACATCATACGGTCAATCAAGCCCTCTGTGAGCAGGGTAAGTATTTACAACAACGAGGCCATCATCCGCACCCTTCAGGAGGATGCTAGAGTGTTGGGCGTAGCCCCGAAAATTGCCGTTCAAGTTTTTTTCAATGTAGGCAATGTAGATATTCCAGGAGTATTGAACGGAGTAGAGGTGGAAGAAGAAAACCGCTTATTTGCTTTTAGTGATTATGTGGTAGCCGGTGATTTCATGGATTTACGATATACCTCCAATAGTATCATTCTTGGAAAAGGAGCAGCGGATAGGATGATGGCAGAAATCGGCGACTATGTACAGGTCACCACCGCACAGGGGAACAGGCTACTCCTTAAGGTAGTCGGCTATTATCAATCCGGTCTAGGGGAATTGGACAACCTTCAATCATATGTTTCCTTGAATACAGCTCAGAAAATGTTGGGGGAGGCATCCTCCTATATTACGGATATTCAGGTCAAGCTGCATGATTTTAATTTGTCCCCTAAACTGGCAGAAGAATACCGTTCCACCTTTGGGATCGATGCTGATGATATTCAGACCGTAAACGCTCAGTTTGAAACAGGGTCAGATATCCGGTCCTTGATCAGCTATGCCGTAGGTATCACGCTGCTGGTGGTATCGGGTTTTGGGATCTACAATATTCTGAACATGATGATTTATGAAAAAATGGACACCATCGCCATCTTGAAAGCCATAGGATTTTCAGGTGCAGATGTAAGAAATATTTTTATTAGTATAGCCCTTTCCATCGGCTTTTTTGGAGGGCTTCTGGGCTTGGTATTTGGGTTCTTGGCTTGTTTAGGTATCGAAAGGATCCCTTTTGAAACGGAGGCCCTGCCCACCATAAAAACTTTTCCTGTAAATTTTAACCCAAAATACTATATGATAGGGGGGATTTTTAGTTTAGTCACCACCTATTTCGCTGGTTTTTTCCCTTCATTGAAAGCAAGCAGAATTGATCCCGTTGAAATCATCAGAGGAAAATAAGATGGCAGGAAATAAAGTAATTGAAGCCCGCAAGATCAATAAATTCTTTTATAGCCCGGCCAAGACCCAGGTACTTAAAAAGGTCACTTTTTCGGTCAGCAAAGGGGAGTTTGTCTCTGTGATGGGCAAATCGGGTTGCGGGAAGTCCACTTTGCTCTACGTATTATCCACCATGGACACGGATTATGAAGGGGAATTATACCTGGATGATCATTTGGTCACCGGCCGGTCATCCGATTACCTTTCCCGGCTCAGAAACGAAAAAATAGGCTTCGTGTTCCAGTTTCACTATTTGATTCACGAGTTTTCCGTTTTGGAGAATGTAATGATCCCCGGGCTCAAACTCAACAAAAAACCCAGGGAAGAGCTGGAGCATATCGCGGTGGAAAAGCTGAAGATCTTCGATATGTACGACCATGCACTGAAAAAAGCCAATCAATTGTCGGGAGGGCAAAAGCAAAGGGTCTCCATAGCAAGGGCTTTGATGAATGACCCGCTCATTATCATGAGCGATGAACCCACGGGGAACCTGGATAAAAAGAATTCTGATTTGGTGTTCGGTATTTTCAGGGAACTTGTGCAGGAATTTGATCAGACCATGCTAATGGTGACCCATGACCTGGAATTGGCATCGAAAACCGATAGGACCATAGAAATGGAAGATGGAATGATTATTTCCCATAGATAAGTGGGTAATGCCATATATTTAGGTTGGAGATATGCGTTCACGGCCGTCTTACTGGCTTTATAAAAGCTATCTAGGCCGACTCAAGTAGCACATGCTTTTCATAGGGTCGGTAGGGGCTTCAAAACCGCTTTATCCTGCCTAAAAGATGTAAAGACAAAAAAATTGATAGAAGGTTCCAAATATAACTAAAACCTATTTTGGCTATATGTTGTGTGGGCAGGTGTGCGTGTTTTATTTGAAATTCATCCCGATTAACCTTCCGTAAGCCCCCAATACCCTCATTACAAATGAAGGAGGCTTCACTGAAACTATTTCCTTTGAGTAGTTTGTCCAAAGAGTGGATATTCCAACTATTGATTTAAAATTCATTTTCCCGTTTTTAACAAGTCCACTTTTAGCAAATTTTTGAAGACCTTTAAAGAAATTCTCAAACTCCATTGCAGGTTGATGTGTATTGTAAACCCGGACAAATTCATCAGAAGTATTTTTAAACGTATGAGGCTCACCCTTCTCAATGGTTATTTTTTCCCCTACTTTAGCTTTAATCCATTTATCTTTTATAAATACTTCTAGTTCTCCACTAAGTATTTCATAAGTTTCTATAGCAGCGGGATGAATATGGATTGGGGTTCCTTCTGATTTTGGAGAAAG
This sequence comes from Cyclobacteriaceae bacterium, assembly GCA_003565295.1. GTDB lineage: Bacteria > Bacteroidota > Bacteroidia > Cytophagales > Cyclobacteriaceae > Pleomorphovibrio. Next base: position 7,769 of record PXCO01000076.1, on the reverse strand, counting down.
TGTCCATTCCATTTCCAAAGATTTACCATCGGTATCTTTTGAAGATTTCACGATGGTCATAACCATTCCAAGTTCTGTACAATCTAATTTCATATATTTTTTGAATTTGTTCTTTTCATCTGTTTATAATTTGTTTTTCAGCTGTCACATAGCCTGCCCCGAACTTGTTTCGCGGAACTTGCTTCGGGGGAATCTCGCAAATGATAATCATGCCAGTGTGTGACGTGCTCGTCATGCCCTGACTGCCGTCAGGACAGGCTCGATTTCATATGTTTATAATTGTCTTTCAATGGTCAGAACTTGTCCCGTACTGTAGGTCGGGATAGCCTGCCCCGTCCCGATAGCTCGGGGTCGGGGAACTCGATTCGGGGGAATTCCGCCCTACCTTTTAACTAACTTTCCCACAGTATTGTGGGAAAACCATGCGTAAAAGACCTCCTACAGGGATCACTTTCCCCGTTTTTCTTTAATCGTTCTCCGCACCAGGGTTTCCGCCAAGTACCGTGTAAGGTGTGACTTGGTGGCTGCCTCCTGATGTCTCAGGCCCTGCCTTGAAAAATCAGGGCAGGGTGCCATCTGAGAGCAGGTGTTTTATTTAGTAAGTTCTAAAGTCAAGGCCAATATTCCAATTGCCAAACATAATGGCGAATAATATTTTGTATCGTTTTCAGAAAATTTTGTGTGTTTGACTTTCTTAAAGAAGCCTACATAAGTAAACTCTCCAATGGCTCGTAAAACGAAAATACCAATAATTATCCAAAGTCCATATTCTAGTATTATGCTAATCCAATTAGGGAATTCAAAATTTAAATGCTAGCCGAACAGTTGAAATTTAACACTTTCCGCCCAATTCTATATTTACCATGTGTGTGCCCAGCATGGGCATCTGGTATCGAAGATACCAAAATATTCCAGAGGGTGAAAACCTGTGCCGAAGCATTTCGGTAGCCTGTGCCGATCGCCATCGGTAGCCTGTGCCGACGAATGACGGCATCCCTTATGCGCGGGGGTAACCCTGACTGTGTCAGGGCGGGCTGTCCCAAAGCATTAGCAAATCGCCCTGTATTTCCTCAGGGGTGGTTTGCCGTTGGACGTGCACTGAAACCCTGAAGTTTCAGGATATACTAGAAACTAGGCTACAAAATCCGGTACTGACAAACAGAGCCTGTCCCGCCTATCGGGAAACGGCATACGGAGGCCAAATAGGGAGGGTAAGTAAGCACATCTTTGCAAAGCCCGCGACCGACAATCCCTTTTAGGTAGATGCCGCAGGAATCAGGGCTGAGCACGGAAGTGCGAAGAGCCAGGATGAGCGGTGGGGAATATGCCTTTATCCCGAAGCGAGTCCTCCGAATCGAGTTCGGGGCAAGCAGGGACAGGCTCTGGGGAAATCTCCGTGTGAGAGCCTCAACCTGAGCCGTTTGGCTCAGGTCGGGCTACTCGATTAGGCAACGTTTTTGTTTTCGTAATGCTTTATTTGGTTCAGTTCCGATTCTTTCGATTCTTTTTCCTCTTCAATATCATAATCGTCTTGAAGACCGAGCCAGAATTTGGCGGAATTTCCAAAATATTTGCTCAATCGTAATGCTGTGTCCGCTGTAATTCGGCGATTTCCTTTTATGATTTCCGAAATTCGAGTTTGCGGAATTTTTAAGTCCTTGGAAAGTCGGTATGCGGTAATTTCCAATGGCTCAAGAAATTCGTAATTCAAGATTTCTCCAGGATGTACATTTGCTAACTTTTCCATTTTTTTATTTTTTTAATGATAATCAATTATTTCCACTTCACTTGCGTTTCCTTTGTCCCAAATGAAGATAATCCGCCATTGTTTATTAATCCGAATACTATAAAATTCACTTAATTTTCCAGTAAGTTTTTCAAGTCGGTTTGATGGTGGAATTCGCAAATCGGCAATATCTTGAGAATTGTTCAACATTCTTAATTTCCGACGTCCAACGTTTTGAATTTCAATCGGCATTTTCTTGACTCGGATTCCGTTCCAAATCTGTTCGGTCTCTTTCGAGCCAAAGGAAATAATCATACGCTTGTTTTACGTTACTAACGTCAAAGATAAGTAAAATATTTGTTCTGTGCAGATTTTTTTTCAAATGTTGCCTAACGTGATTCAGCTTGGAGACGGCGGGCATTCGGAGCCGTGCCCTTTCTTTTCTGAACGGATATTATTAAAAGTACAAAACAAAATCTTTACCGGGATCCCCGATGGATCCAAGGTGATGTTAGAGTGCGTTATTCCTTTCATTTTATAGGAAAGTTAAACCAATTCTCCTATTTAGCCCTTGTTCGAAAATCCTGATCAAGGTCGACAACTGTATGTTCCCTTTTCCATTTTCAAGTTTAGAAATATAACTTTTCTTCGTCCCAGCTTTTTCGGCCAACTGCTCCTGGGTCATGTTGGCTTCCTTCCTTGCCGCCTTCAACATCACGCTGACGATAAACATCTGGGCGTTCTCTTCATATTTATTTCGGCTTTCGCTCCCGATTTTTCCATGCTCCAATTCTATCAGTTCATCGAAAGTTTTGATATCCTTATAATCTTTCATGGTTTTGTTTCTTTGATTGAAAATATTCCTTCATAAACCTTTCGGCTTTCTCGATCTCTTTTTTTGGTGTCTTTTGGGTTTTCTTCTGGAAACCGTTGAAGAGAACCACCAACCTTCCTTCATCAAAACAACAAAATATCCTATAGATATTTGATTGGTATTCCACACGTACCTCAAATAGCCCATCAGCTCCTTTAATATGATCGAGGAACTTTTTGGGCACCCTTTCCACTTGCTTGATCAGTTCAAAAACATATTGAATCTTACTCTTGACCTTTTCATCCTGGTCTTGGTAAAATTCCATAAAGTGGTTTTCGTAAAAAATAATCTTCCTGACCATATGTACAAAGTTATCTCAAAAGATAACATTTTCCAAGAACGTAGACTTATTTTAATGCACTCTAACACTTTTATTGGCACAGGTTTTTTGTTCTTTAAAGCCCTATTTGGCAGGCTTGGTGCATGTTCTATTCCTTTTATTCTTTGAACTGAATGTAACCCTAACCATCCACTGCTCATCCAACACCATTGATTCATTTTACTCCCTTTGGACACCCAAAAAAAAAATCGCCTTCCAAAACTACCCATACCCTCTAATAATTCCAATACCCCGATCGGGGTATTTTTTGTTTTGAATTACCCTAAATTGTGACAGAAAAAAGTGGCCACAGACCTGCCAGCAGTGCGCAGACGCATAAGTGGCCTTTTGCAGGGGATAGGTAAGATGGAAATAGTGAGAGTCTCATCCTGAGCCATTTGGCTCAGGCCGGGCAACTTGATTATAGGGCGTTTTTTATTCATTTTAAATATTCTTGAACCAATCTGGCTTTATTTTAACCTCTTCAACCAATTCGACTATGACACCTAAATTCAATTCTTTGAGTTTTTCAGCAAAGTCATTTCCGTCAATTAAATCAATTGGCGTTGCGCCATCTCGTTGTGCCTCTTTTTTAGCTTCTCGGGTGAAACTTCCAGTTGTCATAATAAGTCCATACTGCTTGAGGTAATTTCTTGCCCAAGCAAGTCTGTAAGCCAATTTAGTAGTACTTTCTCTGTGGATTTCGTTAGTCTCTTCCTCTGACAAATTTAAAAGCTGGGCAACCTCTTCTTCGTTTTCACTTACTTCTCCCGAATCACCAAGTTTCTTTAAAGCTTTTAATGTCGGGTTAAAGAGGTCATCATATTTATATTTAAAATGTTTGTCCATTTATTTCGGTCTTTTTAAATACAAGGTAACTACCCGCTAACCCCAACCATTGCGGTTATTTCAGGACTAATAGGCCGGTTTTCCACTTATTGATAATATCCGGGAATTAGCCTTTGTAAGCATCTGAAAACGGATACCCACTGACCTGATCACTAAGCCCCCCTAAACTACAAAGAAACCCCTTAAACCTTCCCCTAAAAATAAAGGTAATTCCCAAAGGAAAAAATACCCAGCTCGGGGTATTTTAAGAAAGTGTGCCCACAACATGCGGTTTTAAACCCATTTGCCTCCCAAAAAACACCAAATTTATTTAGGGACAACTTACCCATTCCCCGTATTCCACCGGTGAAAAACGTGTATTTATAAATGCCATTTAGTCCCCCTATCAGCCACATATTAAGGCCTTCGGTTAAGCCAGGTAAGCGTAGCTGCCCAGGGCCCTTGCAATCCTAGACGACATACCCGGCCATCCATTAAGCCCTTCGCTTTAAAAAAACAAGGAAATAAAGGGTCATCCCGGCATATAAAAAACTAAAGGGAAGAGCCACCACTACCAGTAACTGGGTAATGGTATCCAGTAGAGCCTCCTGCCCAAGCAGCAACACCATGGCGGTGATGGCCACTAATATGCCGCCCCAGCTTAGGATAGTGTGTTTTTTGGGCTTAAGGCTCCCCTGACTGGAAAACACGCCCAGCACATATACCGCAGAGTCTATGGAGGTGATCAAAAAAGTGATCACCAATAATAGGGAGACGGATTGGGTAAACCCGGACAATGGCAAATGGGAAAAAAAAGAAAAGATCCCTCCATATATGGAATCGAATTCCCCTTCCTGGTAGGTTTTGCCCATAGAAATACCAAATGAAGTGGCACCAAAAACCGTGAACCATACAAAGGAGGCCAAACTGGGCACCAGCAGCACCCCCAGCACATAGTCCCTGAGCGACCTTCCGGCAGAAATCCTGGCTATAAACAACCCGGTAAAGGGTGCCCAGGCCATCCAAAAGGCCCAATAAAACAGGGTCCAGTCCTTTAGAAAATCTGGTTCGGTCTGATAACCACCCATATTAAGGCTCATGGGCACAAAATCCAGTACATATGCCCCCAGAGCCCGGCCAAATACCGCAAGCATTCCCAGGTCCATACTGGTTAATGCCGTAAACATCAACAACATCAAGGCCATTCCTATATTCAATCGGGATAAGTTCCGGATGCCTTTTTTTAAGCCGGAAAATGCGGAAACGGTAGCCATACCACCTATCACCAATACCACCATTATATTCATAAACAGGGTCTGGGGCATGGGTGCACCCGCCTCTGCCATACCCCTTAGCACTTGCCTGCTTCCCAGCCCCACAGCTCCCACCACCCCAAATAGCGTACAGATCACGGTGATGCTGTCCACCGGCACGATAAACTTCTTTCTTCTGAGCAAAGCGGGCAAAAAGGAACTACCCAGCATAGGCCTTTTGTAGCTGTGGGACATATAGGCCATGATCAGCCCGAACATCCCGTAGAAAGCCCAAGGGGTAAGCCCCCAGTGAAAAAAAGTGTATTCCAAGGCCATCACCTCAACCGGGTAATCACTTGCCCGGGGCGGATGCTGAAAGTAATACATGGGCTCCTGTACCGCCCTTAGCATTAGGCCCGCACCCATACCCGTGCTAAAGAGCATGGCTATCCAGGAAAAATTCCCATAGGCAGGCTTGCCCGGGCCTAGCCTGACCTTGCCGAATGGGGAAAATGCCAAAAACAAAAGGCAGATCACCAAAAAGCACCCAAAATAGAGGTAAAACCCTCCAAATTTCGCCAGGGTAAAAGTAGCGGCTACAGAGATGGCCTGCTCCACTGCCTCTGTAAAGATAAATGCCAACAGCAGGAACAATATGCAGGCCCCCAAAGAAACCAAGAATGTCTGCTGTCTGTATATCCTCAAGGTAAATGACGTTTATTTGTGCCTTTCGGGTTTTTGCCAGTCCTCTTCCATATCATAGGGCAGTTTCCAAACCCTCCCCTTCCTGTTCCCGAAATAAAGGTGTGAGACACTGAATTCATCCGGGTTACCATCTGCCCAAAAATAGAGAAATGGATCCTTGCCTTCTACTACCCTTCTTACATAGTTATGATTTCTGGGACTGTTTTTTGTCAGTTGTTTGGCTTTCTTCCAGGTTTTTCCCTGATCCTTACTTTTCCACATCACGATCTCCCCTCCTGCGCCCCACTCTTGGGGGCTGTTTTCGGTAGGGCCAATCACAGTCCATTCCTTATCGGCTATCCACAAGCTGCCTGAGTCATAATTCTGGTCCGATTCTGTGATTTTGTGGTGCTCCCAGGAATCCCCGTTCCATTTCACGATACTCCATGACCTGGGCCCATGCTCCGGTCCGGGTTGATGGCCTTTTCCCGAGACATAGAGCGCCACCGGGTTTCCTTCCGCATCAAAGTTCACATCCTTGATATAAACATTTATCTCGTCCTCGAAAAATGCTTTCACCAGGGTCTTGGAGTTGATATCCGTTACCGGTAGCTCCAATGCTTCCCCTTGTATGGTGGTCCAGGTATCGCCGAAATCACTGGTCTGAAAATAATAGATGTTGGTGCGCCTGTCCACGTTGCCGTTGGGGTGCCAATTGCAGAAAAACACCACCTTGTCCCCAAATTGCCCACTGATCTGGTAATGCCCGGCATTTTCGTCTCCCTCTCTTTTGATGGAGACCAGTGGACGGTCTTCTGTCCATTCGTACCCGTCAGGACTGGTTTCATAATACAACTCCCTCACTCCCGTATACTTGGTAAAGAGATTGAGAAAACCCTTACCCTCAATGACCTTGGGCTGGGGGTAGGTCATTTCCTCCTCGGTAATTTGTTCGAAGGAGTTGATGCTATAGGGCTCTGCGCTTCTGTATTTGTATCCCATTCTTCTTCTTCCCCTACCGCTCACAAATACCCAGATGTACCCTTCCCCGTCTATAGCCAGGCTGGGGTTGTCATGGGGGTCATCCACCCCCTGCTTGTCATAGACCACCCTGGGTTTGGAAATCATCTTGGTCTTGTGGTCGAAAACACCAATCATGCAGAGCAGGTATTTTTCATCCGGGGAACGTGTGCCCCCGTACACAAAAAAGGTCTTATCCACCTCGGGGGCATATATGGCCAAAGGAATGTGCTTGGCGGTGTAAGTCCCAAGCCCCCCGGAATATTTGTCCCCATAATCGGAAAACTGCCCCAGGGTAAACCAGATGCCCTTATAGCCATCCACCGTTTCATTGTTCATCAATGGGGCGTCCTGGGCCAAGGCTGGCAGGGAAAGTAAAAATAAAGAAAGGAAAAAAGAGGTAATGGCAATTCGCATTTTTGAGGTTGGGTTTAAGTTAACGGTGGTAAAATTAACCGTAAAAGCTTATAAATCCCTGCGCTCCCAAGAAATTTTGGCCGTCTGCCTAGAATGAAATTCCCTGGTACGGGCTTAATCCTTAAAAAACCTCAAAAGATGCGGTTCGTCTTTTAAATTTAAAAAGTCATTGATGCTGAAGGGTTTTATCCAAAAATCCATTACCTCTGGGTAGGTCTTGGATTTTTCCCGCTCGGCCTGTTCTATAGAGGACGTGATAATGATCACGGTGAGATTGGCCGACAGCTCCATTTCGCCCAGGGTATCCAGCACATCCCATCCGGTAAGCCCCGGCATATTAATGTCCAAAAATAAGAGATAGTCCTCGTGTTTGCCCACATTTTTGATCAAGTAGGCAATGGCATCCTCCCCATTGCTGAAGGTTTCCACCTCATCGGTGAGCCCCGCCTTCTCCATCAACTTCTTTTGCAGAAGAATGACAATGGGGTCATCATCCACCAATAAAATCTTAACTTTATCCTTCATCTTGTCTACACTTGTGAAATCCACATAAAAATTGAAAGGGTTGTTTTTCATTTATTTATAACTCCTTACTACTTTTCTTCTTTCAAAATTTTGATATGCATTTTTATATATTTGAAATACATT
>PXCO01000107.1 GCA_003565295.1 Cyclobacteriaceae bacterium | reverse complement strand
TGCCAAATCCGTATATGCGTTTAGTGTGCCCCCCAAAATAAACCCAATGGACTCATCCTCTATGCCGACAATGGTACCCAAATACCCGGCGGCAAAATGCCCGAAGGTATGCATGCCCACGCCTTTCTCCGGGTCAAAGCTATTCACCACATTTAGGCCACCGCCATAAAGAGATGCATATTTATTTGCCAACAGCCCGGTTTTGGTGGTGGTTGCAGCATTTGCACCGGCAATTCCCCAACCCTTGGCCACTGCCAGCTTCCCAAAACCCGAGCCCAAAGCAGCACCCAGTGCCGCTCCCTTACCAAAAGCGAGCAGACCGTCACTCAGGGAATTGATATTTTTATTTGCTGCCTGAATCGCCAGATTTCCGGTACCAAGTACCAAAGCCCCGACAATCATTGCTGTCACCGCAAACTCCCCATCAGGATCGATCAAACTTACCGGGTTGTTGCCCATGGCAAGATAAGGACTGGCAAACTGGTCCTGGGGGTCTACCCCAAACCACCTCCCCAGCGCAGCATCATACTGCCTAGCATGAAAGTCATACCATCCCGTAAGTTCTTCGTAGGTTTTGCCCTGAAATAGTTCCAAGGTCTCCTTCTCCCCCTCCCTCACAAAGTTCCTGGCCACAAGGCCATAAGGATAGTAATCCGTCTGCTGGACGATATAGCTTTCCAGATTTAAGATGGTAAAATCGTCAAAGAACGCCTCGCCACCTTCGGCGCCGTCATTGCTGAGGTAAATATAGAAATATCCCGGTTCTTCCGCCACCACTTCCTGATATAATCTTTCATGCTCCCGGTTGGTGCCGTCCTCATAGGCTTCCTCCGTCATTTGGGTATAGCCGCCATACTTATAGTTCATCTCCTTGTCGAAAAACAGGTAATTCAGGTAGGCGGGTGGGGCATCCCCACGCTTTTCCTTGCCCACCAGCAGGCCTGCCAGGCCCTGGTCCGCAGTTCCCCAACTGCCTGCCGCCGTGGACAGGTTGCCGTCCACCCCGAGGCTGCCCGGGCTTACCCCAGCTAGGGAAAGGGCTATGGCCATCAGGGCGGGGTTCACCTTGGCCTCCCGCAGGTCCAGGTATTTGCCATATACTTCCATTCTTACGGTATCGCCAGGCAATACGCTCACTGATCTCGCCGGGCCGGTCATGCCGTCGGAGAGCCTTAGGGCATAGCCCGTCTCACCAGTGCCGGTATGGTCAAAGAGCTCAGAGGCGATCCTGGTACCACTCTCATAATCCATAAACTGCTGCGACTCTGCCTCCAGCCCCTCCGGCTCGAAGGTGGCCATGACCGCAAAGTTGGCAGGGTCCTCCTGAAGTACCACCCTGGTACTGCCCAGGTGGTCGGTAAGGTTGTACTGGTACCGGAACTGTCCCTCGGTAAGCACCCGGCCCCAGGCATGGCGGACCTCGGCGAGCTCGTTACCCTCAAATACCAGGTCGCCCACGTAGCGCCGCACCCGGGTCGGCTCCCCGGGCACCAGGTGCTGCGCGATCAGCAGGTTGCCCGAAGGGCCGTAGAAGTACCTGAGCTGCTGGTTCTGCGGCAGGTCCACCTCCTCGGGAATGTCCAGCAGGTTGTAGCTCACCCCGGTAATCCCCTTGTTCAGGTCCATGGTCAGGAAACCGTTGGCGTTGTAGGCATAGTCGTTCCCGGAGGTGTTCCCGTCCAGGAAGCCGTCACCCTTGTGGGAGGAGGGGGCGTTGTCGGATCCCATCCCCCCAAAAGCACCGACAAGAAAACTCCCGCTAATTTTCATGCCTGCCCTACTGTCAAAGTAAGATTGGCTTCTGTCAAAGGCAAAGTTGGAGCCGATATTCTGCAGGACGTAGCTGACGACAATAAAAAGATATCTTACATCAAGCCCCATCATCTTTCCAAGCGCTTAACATACCGCTTCATCGCCCTACGCACCAATTCTTCAATATGCTCCTCTCTGACCTGATAGGCCGGTGGAATTGCCCTGACTTCTTCTAGGGAATTGGCAAAGGTTCTTTTGGAAGCGTATCTGTGGTTCGAAGTATATATGACCTCATTATCCTCTATAATATATACCAATAAACTTAAAGAGGTGAAATTCATGAAGCCAGCATCTCCGGCCACCATATTTGACGTCATGTATCCTGTAAAACTGTAAATATCAGCTATTTTAATAACAGGTATTAGGATTTTTCTGGAACTGGAGTTTATACCCAAAGCACTAAAATCCATTTTCGATAGATGGTTTATCCTCAACACTTCTTTATGACAGATTGATGAATCAGCCAGATTAACTCCACCTGCTGAATAAAAAATATTTAATCCTGTCTTTTCAAATTTTTCAGAAAACAACCCAATCAAACTATCACTATTAGTGTTCCGTTCTTCAAAAACATTTTTCATCAAAGTTCTTTGTCTTTTAAAATTACAAAACATATAATCTTCGATGTAAAGTACCTCATTCCCATATTTACTTTTTACTTTTTGCTGTAATCGATCATGGATTAAAAAGCTATCAAACCCTTTACAAGAACAAAAACATAATACTACAAAAACCAAATAGCGAATCATTGCATCATCATTAAAGTGTAGAAAAATGATTTAACACCATAAGATGCCATTTTATAGCGGTAATAACTCCGATAGCTGGGATATCTACTCCCTGAATTCCATAAACTATTTGCTGAATATTCTCCCAAATAGGCAAAAGTGCTTTAGAAAAATAACTTTCCAAAAGAACCTAGGTCTGATTGACTGATATTACCCCCCATAATCCCATACTGCCCCATCCCCCCAAAAGCACCGACAAGAAAACTCCCGCCTATCTTCAGGCCTGCACCACTGTCAAAGTAGGATTGGCTTCCGTCAAAGGCAAAGTTGGAGCCGATATTCTGCAGGCCGTAGCTGACGACAATAAAAAAGACACCTTACATCAAGCCCCATCATCTTTCCAAGCGCTTGACATACCGTTTCATCGCCCTTCGCACCAACTCTTCAATATGCTCCTCTCTAACCTGATAGGCGGGGGGAATTGCCTTAACTTCTTCAAGGGAATTGGCAAAGGTTTTTTTAGAAACATATCTTTGTTTTTCAGAATAGATAATTTTATTGTTCTCGAGAATTAGAACTATCAACTTCAATGAGGTATTATGCATAAAACCATCATCCCCTGCAACTTGATTTGATGTCATATACCCCGTAAATTGATAGATGTCATCAACAACAACTATTGGAAATAAAACTTTCTTATTATTGGAATTTATACCATTTTTTTCAAATTCATAATTCCTTAAATGTCTTAAACTAAGAGATTCCTTGTGGCAGTATTTTGGCTCAAACAAATTTTCCCCTTTTGAATTTAGTAATTTTATATCTATTTGTTGAAAATTACTTATAAACATTCCAATCAAACTGTCTTGGTTTATATCTGTATCAACAAATTCTAAATTCACCATTGCCATTTTTCTTTGATGCGAGCAAAGGATATAATTGGAAAAGTAAATTGAATCATTAATATACTTACTTTCTTTCACATTTATAAATCGATCATGTTTATAATATGCATCGAAACCTTTACAAGAAAATAGGGAAAATGCTATAAAGATTATTGCTATGTTTTTCATTTTACCAATACATAAAAGTGTAAAACATTGATTTTACAGCATAGGAACTCATTTTATACCTGTGGTAACTCCTATAGCTCGGATACCTATTTCCTGTATTCCAAAGATTATTTGCAGAATATTCACCAAAGTAAGCCAAGGTACTTTTTGAAAAAATATGTGCAAATCTTCCGAAACCAGTATCAGAAGCACTAGATTTCATCAAGGCAGACTGCCCCATTCCCCCAAAAGCACCGATCAGAAAACTACCGCCTATCTTCAGGCCTGCCCCACTGTCAAAGTAGGATTGGCTTCTGTCAAAGGCGAAGTTCGCACCGATGTTCTGCAGACCGTAACTGACGGCAAAACACAGATATTTTACATTAAACCCCATCATTTTTCCAACCTCCTGACATACCGCTTCATCGCCCTGCGTACCAATTCTTCTATATGCTCCTCTCTTACCTGATAGGCGGGTGGAATTGCCTTGACCTCTTCAAGGGAATTGGCCATGGTTCTTTTGGAGGCATAACGCCTATGTTCTGCAAAAATCACTTTATTATCTTCAATAATGAAAATCATTAAGCTTAATGATGTAAAATTCATAAACCCTTCGTCACCAGCCACCATATTTGAAGTCATGTACCCTGTGAATCTATATAGATCAGCAATATTCAATACAGGTACCAATACTCTTTTCCCTTTTGAGTCAATTTGTAAATCATTTAGGTGATTTTGTTTTAGAAAATGCTTCAGCCTCAATGTTTCTCTATGACAAATTCTATTTTCTGAAACATTAAATAAAGTATCATATTCCAAATTAACCCCCTGACTTTCAATTTTATTGAGAACATTTACTAAAATACTATCTCCATTGATAATCTTATCTTCAAAATTGTTTTCCCAAAGACTTCTTCGCCTAGAATAGCAGCATAAAAAATAGTCTTTCACATGAATATCAGTGTAAGAAAATTCTTTTCCTGTCAATGAATTCATCTGGTCATGCCTATAAAAAGCATCAAAACCCTTACAAGAAAAACAAGACCAACCAACAACGGTTAATATAAACCATCTCATATCACCAATTGATAAAAGTGTAAAACATAGACTTCACTCCAAATGATGCCATTTTATAGCGATGGTAGCTTCTATAACTTGGATATCGGTTTCCCGTATTCCAGAGATTATTAGCAGAGTATTCACCTAAGTAAGCAAAGGTACTTTTTGCAAAAAGTGTTGAATATGTTTTAAAATCAGAAAAACTACTACCTCCCTTCATAATCCCAGACTGCCCCATTCCCCCAAAAGCACCGATCAGAAAACTACCGCCTATCTTCAGGCCTGCCCCACTGTCAAAGTAGGATTGGCTTCCGTCAAAGGCAAAGTTGGAGCCGATATTCTGCAGGCCGTAGCTGACGGCTTTGTCCACCAAGGCATCTCCAAAAAAGTAATTAGAGGCTTTTTTCAACCCCATCGCTTTTCCTGCAGAGCCATAGAAGTTTTTGCCTGCCACTGAGGCCAGGCCACCTCCCACAAAGTGTTGGGCCATTCCGTAAGAATTGTTTATATCCCCTGCTGAAAATCCCGCAAAGTTGTTAAGGGTTCCCCCTACGAGAAATCCTGCCGCCCCATTATCATTAATACCAACAGAAGTACCAAGATAGCCTGCAGCAAAGTAGCCCAAACTATGTAAACCAATTCCCTTATCGGGATCGTGGTAGTTCATCATATTCACTCCTCCTCCAAGTGCATTTGCAATAGGTTTTAGAGTACCATAGCCTAATTTGCCCAGCGCTTTAGTCCCCCCTGACAAGGCACCCATTGCTGCTCCTACACCAACCGATTTCCCAAATTGTGACCATTGCCAGTTTTGGCTTAGTCCCCCAGGTGATAAAGCAGCAGAGGCTGTATAGGCAGTACCCGTTATCCCACCTCCAATGGCAGCTCCGATAGCCATTTTTTTCAGTGCCAGTATCCCTAAAGCGGCAAGTGTAATAGGCTCATTGCCATCCGGATCTATCATCATTACTGGATTGTTGCCCATAGCAGCAAAAGGAGAGCTATATGGCATCTTACTTGCCAAAGCGTCTACCCCAAACCATCTCCCCAGCGTAGCATCGTACTGCCGGGCATGGAAGTCATACCATCCCGTAAGTTCTTCGTAGGTTTTGCCCTGAAATAGTTCCAAGGTCTCCTTCTCCCCCTCCCTGACAAAGTTCCGGGCTATTAGGCCATATGGATAATAATCCGTCTGCTGAACGATATAGCTTTCCAGGTTCAGGATCGTGAAATCATCGAAAAAGGCTTCTCCTCCTTCGGAGCCGTCATTACTGAGGTAAATATAGAAATATCCGGGTTCTTCCGCTACCACTTCCTGATATAATCTTTCATGATCCCGGTTTGAGCCGTCCTCATACGCTTCCTCCGTCATTTGGGTATAGCCGCCGTACTTATAGTTCATCTCCTTGTCGAAGAACAGGTAGTTCAGGTAGGCGGGCGGGGCGTCCCCGCGCTTTTCCTTGCCCACCAACAGGCCGGTAAGGCTTTGGTCGGCGGCATCCCAGGCGCCTGCCGCCGTGGACAGGTTGCCGTCCACCCCCAGGCTGCCGGGGCTTACCCCAGCTAGGGAAAGGGCTATGGCCATCAGGGCGGGGTTCACCTTGGCCTCACGCAGGTCAAGGTATTTGCCGAACACCTCCATACGGATTGTATCCCCCGGAAGTACACTTACTGATCGCGCCGGGCCGGTCATGCCGTCGGAGAGCCTAAGGGCATAGCCCGTCTCACCAGTGCCGGTATGGTCAAAGAGCTCAGAGGCGATCCTGGCACCGCTCTCATAGTCCATAAACTGCTGCGAC
>PXCO01000281.1 GCA_003565295.1 Cyclobacteriaceae bacterium | reverse complement strand
TACTGAGGCCTAATAGACAGCATCCAAGGTCAAATTTAAATGCCATTACTTACGCCGAGTATGACATTCTGGAAAACCTGACTTTCCGATCCAGCTTCTCCATAGACATGTGGCAATGGTCGGACAGGACATTTTCTCCCAGGGCACCTGAGATAGGCCGCCCCAGCAACATGAACTTTTTGGATCAATCCAATGCAACAAGAAATCGGTGGATATGGGATCAGCAGTTGAATTACAACAAGGTGATAGATAAACACAATATTGGCCTCACCGGAGTTTATACCGCACAGTTTTTGAAGGAGGACGGATTTAATTTCCAGGTACAGGACTTTGACCGTGAGGATGACTGGTTTCAATACGCCGGCAATGCCTCCACCATATTAAATGTCCCTAATAGCTATGCCTTCGAAGACGCACTTACCTCAGCCATTGGTAGGGTGACTTATGATTATGATGACAGGTATTTCTTTATGGGTAGTATCAGGAGAGACCAAACCTCCAGGCTGAGCCCTGAAACCAAAACCGATTATTTCCCGGCCCTCTCCGGGGCTTGGAAAATCTCCTCAGAAGGCTTCTTTAATACGGACTTGGTGCAGCTTCTTAAATTAAGGGCATCTTGGGGGGAAATAGGCAATATCAGTTCCGTGGGTTATTATGCGTATAATGTGCCCCTCTCTGCTGGCAACAACGTAATCCTGGGAGAACCAGGTACCCGGAACCGACACGTTTCACTCAATGAACTTTCCAACCCCAACCTAAGATGGGAAAGATCAGAAACCTACAATTTTGGTCTTGATCTGGCCATGTTCGCTAATCGATTGAACTTTACCGCCGAGTATTTTGAGAAATACACAAGAGGACTAATCCAAAGAAACTTCCCTAACCCCCATACCGGAGTACCTACAGGGCCATTGTCCAATGTGGGTACTGTACTGAACAAAGGAATAGAATTTACCCTGGGTTATCAAGGTCAATATAGAGGGTTAAGTTATTCCTTAAATGCCAATATGTCCACACTGAACAATGAATTGCTGGATTTAGATGAATTCACCGGTGATTTTATTCAGCACGGCACCAACCTACGGGGAGGGATCCAACCCTTCAGAAGTGAACCTGGTCAGCCCCTTTTCTCTTATCACCTTATCCCCCATGACGGGATTTTCCAGAACCAAGAACAAATAGACTCCTACACAGGACCCAACGGGGAGCGGATTCAGCCCAATGCCCGGCCTGGAGACCTTATTTTCAGGGATGTTAACGGGGACGGAAGAATCACCGATGCAGACAGGGTGTTCATGGGCAATGCAATGCCGGATTTCACCTATGGGCTAAATATCAGTCTGGGGTATAAAAACTTCGACCTCACGCTTTTCGGTCAAGGTGTCGGGGGAGTGATGCTCTTCAATGGATATAAGCACACTGCCTACAACGCAGGTCTGCAAGGATACAACCTGGACAGAAGAGTGCTGGAGGCTTGGTCACCTGAAAACCCCAACGCCACCATTCCGGTACTTTCCATACAGGATCCCAACGGCAATTATGGCCAACCTTCCGACTGGTACTTAGAGAAGGGGGATTACTTTAGGATACGCAACCTTTCTTTAGGATACACTTTGCCTGATTTCGTGGCCAACCGGGTAAGGGAAGGCATGGGACTGAGGGTTTACCTCTCCGCTGAAAACCTTGCCACGTTTACTCAGTACACCGGGTTAGACCCAGAGGTAGGATCAGGTGCAGTGATCGACAACGGCACCTTCCCTGTGCCCAGAACCTTTACTGTAGGTTTAAACTTAAACTTCTAATTGACGATGAAAACGATGAAATATATCAGCATATTGATCGCAGGCTGGGCATTTTTGCTAGCTGCCTGTGATGACTCATTTACCGAGCTGACCCCATTGGGCAGCGTTACCTCTGGAAATTTCTGGACATCCAGTGAAGATGCTGTTACCGCAGCAAATGGATTGTACCAACACTGGGACGACAACAATCTCTTTGGAAGGGCATTCATGTACTTAATCGCTGCATCAGATGATATTATGCAGGGGAGGACGGATGCAAATGCGGCTGCGATCAGAAACTTTCAGGCAACCGGTCAAGAAGGCCGGATGAGTGGCATATATCCCCGGCTTTACACCGTCATCCAACGTGCCAACAATATCCTCACCTTCGTTCCTGACATGGACATCCCCCAAAACCTGAAAAACCGGGTGCTTGGAGAGGCTTATTTTATGAGGGCCCACTCCTACTTTTGGCTAGCTCCAAGGTTTGGTGACCATAGGGCAGGCATCCCCATTGTGACTGAGGAAAACATGAATGAAAACTTCTTCCCCAGACCTTCAAGTGTGGTGGAAAACTATAGAATGATCGAAGCTGATTTGAAAAAGGCTGCTGACTTATTGCCCTATTTCACTGAATATGGCAGTACCGACCTTGGACGTGCACACAAGGATGCAGCACATGCTTTCCTGGCAAAAACTTACCTCTACTGGGCGCATCATGACAACAGCAAGTGGGCCGATCTGGTAACCTATGCCGATCTGGTAATTAATAGTCCAACCGGCAGGGCACTTATCAACACGGGGAATCCGGAAGAAGACTTTGCCAGTGTTTTCTATGTGGACAACAACTTTTCTTCGGAATATGTGTTTTCCACTGTTTCCAGTAATGAAAGAGGTCAGATTCTTCCCGGAGTGATGCTGGAAAACACCGGTTGGGGCCTCTACAATGGTTGGGGCACCTTCTCGCCTACCCTGGAATTGTACAATGCATTTGAAGAAGGTGACCCCAGAAGAAGTGCCACCTTGCTGGAATTTGGGGATGAATTCATGTTCTTGGGAGAGCCAAGAAGGTATTACTCCGGTAATTCCTGGACAGGGATACAGGTGAATAAGTACATGCATCCGTATAGGTTTCCAGAGGAGGTGCACCTCAACCCCAACGGCAACTATGTCACCACCAACCTAAACATCCCCCTGATCCGGTTTGCCGAAATCCTGCTGATGAAGTCAGAGGGATTGATCATGCAAGGGCAAAACGGAGATCAACCCCTAAACCTGGTAAGAGAAAGGGCTGGTTTGTCACCAAAGAATAATGCAACCCTGGAAGATTTGAAGCACGAACGCAGAGTGGAGTTGGCCGCGGAATATGCGGACAGACACCTTGACTTGATCCGCTGGGGAGATGCCCAGGCCGCCTATGCACAACCCGCCACGGGTAGGAATCATTTCAACAAAACAGACCCTGATTCCGACTATGAGGTATATGAGGTTTGGCCTGGCAGAACTTTCAACCCGGATATCCATCACGTTTGGCCCATACCCCCTAATGTATTGGCCGTGTCTGAAATAGACCAAAACCAAGGTTGGTAAACCATTAATGTAATCTACAACATCCAAAAACCTTCCGGCCCCTGCGAAGCATTATATAATTGCCAAAAATAAAATATGATGCCAAAGCCTAACGGGGCCGGAAGGCTTTTCTACTACCTCATTTAAGGATTCTGTAATGAACTGCGGAAATAAATTGAAATCTTAATCCTGGCCCTTATTTTTGGCTCAGGACTTAACCTTTCTAATGACATTATCAAAGAATTATTGCTGTAACCTTCTTTTTGACATGCTAAGAACGCTAATCACCCTGCTCATCATCCTGAGCCTGGGAGGTCTTTCAATTGCTCAGGAAATAAATATTCACAGTCATAATGACTACCTTCAGCGAGTGCCTTTTTGGGAAGCCTATGCCAATGGGCTGAATTCCATTGAGGCCGATGTGATATTAAAAGAAGGAGTCCTTTATGTGGCTCACGAAAAAGCAAGTATTCACCCCAGACGTACATTAACCTCATTGTACCTTGCGCCTATTGCAAGGGCTCATGAATTGGAAATCCGTGACAGGGCCCCATTTCAGCTGTTAATTGATATAAAGACCGAAGCCTATTCCACACTGGACCAAATCATTTCTGCCCTGGAGGAGTTCCCGGGTCTTTGGCAAGACAGTTCGCCAGAAGGCTTTGTAAAAGTGGTCATATCTGGAAATCGGCCAACACCCGAAGCATATGATAAGTACCCCCCCTACATCTTTTTTGATCATCAAAGTTTAGAAGATCTGGCAGAGGTAAAAAGTGATAAAATCGCCATGATCAGCCTCAGTTTCCGCAATTTTTCTCAATGGAATGGAAAGGGCAGGCTAACCGATGAGGACCTCGATCGTATTCGCCCTATCATCGCCAAGGCCAAGGGAATGGAAAAGCCCTTTAGGTTTTGGGCCACCCCTGATAGCAAAACCGCTTGGAAGGCAATGCATGAGCTAGGTGTGGACTACATCAACACAGACCATCCTTATGCTGCAAGAAGCTACCTAAACTCTCTATCTGACCGTCTATATTCCACGCCAACCCCCCGGCAAGTCTATAAGCCAACATTCGAAAACGATGGTACTCAACAACCCGTAAAAAACATCATCCTTATGATCGGCGACGGGAATGGACTGGCACAACTCTCTGCGGCAATGTTTGCCAATGGAAACCAACTTACAGTGGCCGAATTGAAGCAATTGGGCTTGATCAAAACCCAATCCGAAGATGACTTCACCACGGATTCAGCAGCAGCAGGTACCGCTTTGGCCACAGGCCAGAAAGTAAAAAACAGGAGCATAGGCGTATTACCAGATGGAAATCCTGCCGTAAATCTCGCTGAACACCTCCATAATTTAGGTTTTGCCTCTGGAATAGTAACATCGGACAATGTTACAGGCGCAACCCCCGCTGCTTTTTACGCACACCGATCTGAAAGGGACGATATTGCATTAATTGCCTCAGACTTGGCAAAGAGTCAACTGAACCTTTTTATAGGAGGAGGAAAAAACGATTTCCTGAGGTATGGGCAGGATGAGATCCTAAACCTAAAAAATGCAGGTTTTGAGCTCAAAGCAAGCCTGGAGGAAATAAGAAATGCCACCGAAGAAAAGATAGGCTACTTTGCCTCTCATCACAGCTTACCCACTGTGCTAAAGGGAAGGCAAGATTTCCTACCAAACGCCACAGAAGCCGCACTCGGTTATCTGGAAGAGCAAGGGAAACCATTCTTACTCATGGTGGAAGGAGCCTATATTGATGGGGGAGGGCACTCCAACCATGTCCCCACTGTGGTGGAAGAGGGGCTAGACTTTGACGAGGCCATTGCAGCAGCCCTTAGGTTTGCCGACAGCAACCGGGAGACGTTGGTGATCATCACCGCTGACCATGAAACGGGTGGGCTCACTTTGCCTCAAGGTAATATTGAAGGACGTTTAGTGGAGCTGGAGTTTTCCACCAAGGATCATACCGGGATCCCGGTGCCGGTGTTTGCCTATGGCCCTCATTCCGATGAATTTCAAGGCATATACGAAAACACGGAAATATTTCATAAGATCGTGAAAATCATTAAAAAATACCATGGTAATTAAATTTCTTGCGCCCCCTCAGGATTGGATTTTTGAATGATGGACCGGATTACCATATCCAGCTCCTTGGCAGTACGGTCCAGGTGATCCAGACAACTGGCCTGTTCTTCCTGAGGGAGATCATGGCCACTTATTAGCTGCACCAGCCCCATCAACCTGCATAAGGGAGCCCTTACTTCGTGAGATTGGGTTTTGGCAATTTCCCTGAGGGCTTGTTTCTGCCTTTCTTCCTTGGTGATATCTGACAAAATGAACAGGTGGTGCGCCGGAAAATACCCCGCAAAGGCTTTGAATTTCATTACTTTGGTTTTACCTGATTTCCTAAGCATAGAAATCACGCCTTTGAGTTGTCCTTTTTTGAGGAACTCGTCCCAATAATGCTGGAAGGATTCTGATTCCCTCATTACCAATAGGTCCTTTGCATGTAAACCCATCAACTCCTTGTGCCCATACCCTAATAGAGATAAAGCTGCCTGGTTAGACTGCACATAATTTCCGTACAGATCGGTCAAAAGCACTGCATCGAAGGTATGTTCAAAAACAGCTTGGAACACTTCGGATGCCTTTATCTTATCTTGGGTTTCCATCATATAAAATCCAAATTATCCTACTGAACAATAAAGTTAATCATTATTTTTTAAAATACGTTATTTACTATGTAAAAAAATAAATTTTTTATATGAAAAACCACAAAAAAACAAACAGGCAAAAAATGGTGGTCAAATGCCAAAAAATAATAACAAATAATTATATTAAACCCTGATTTTATTTAAATAAAAAACTATAATAATTCCCCTATGGTGATTTTACTACTTCATTTGGCCTATCCATAAATTTGAATAAAAAAGCCACCGAAAATCCAGACAAAATATGCCATATCCCCCACCAACCAGCTATGATGGCCATCCCGCCCAATCCATTGAAAAAAGTGAAAATCAGCAACAGGGCTAATCCGGAATTTTGTATTCCCGTTTCAATGGTCAACGATTTTGTGTCGGCAAGAGAAAGTCCAAATATCTTAGATAGCAAAAACCCGGAAAATAGGGCCAGCAAATTATGTCCCAACACCCACCCAAAGATTAAAAAAATAAATTTCAAGAAATTGTCATAATTGCTATAAAATGCCACGATAACAATGGTGGCAAATATAGCGATGCTTAAAGGTTTCAACACCTTGCTGAGCTTCAAGGCTAATCTCGGACGTTGCTGCCCCAACAACATCCCTAGGATCAAGGGCCCTCCCAAAATCACGGCGACAGTTTGGAAAACCTGATAATAATCTATACTGACTTCCTTAAGTAGTCCTTCCGCTGGCGCGTATAACCCTGACCAGAAGGCAAAATTAATTGGGGTCATTACAATCGCTGCAAGGGTGGCAAAAGCAGTCAGGCTGACTGACAAAGCGGTATTCCCCCCGGCATAATTAGAAAGGAAATTCGACACATTACCCCCGGGACATGCCGCCACTAAAAACATCCCCAAGGCCACGCTAGGTATAGGTGATATCCACCATACCAACAAAAAAGTGAAGAATGGGAGCAGCAGGAACTGTGCAATCACCCCCAAAAAGAAGGGTTTGGGAAAAAGGTAGAGGTACTTAAAGTCCCTGATCCTGATCTCCAAGGCCACGCCAAACATGATGATGGCAAGTGAAATGTTGAGCAAAAGCAAGGAATCCCCATCAAAATGCAATTTACTTTGATCCAGTTCTGACCACATGACTAGGTTTTTGGGATAAATTTATACAATAAAAGCCCAAGACAAAATTTCGATACTACCATTAATTTTAATAAATTTGACCATTGAAAATTTTGGCGAGGGCTATTTCCCGCACCAATTTGATTATAATGGTTGGAATTGACCCCCAAAAACCAAAATCAACCTTAAACCAAAACTTTTACTTACAATAAATTTAACAGAACTGAATCGTTAAAAATCATGGGAAAAATCAAAGTAGGTATTAATGGATTCGGAAGAATCGGTAGACTTGTATTTCGCGCAGCTCAAGAAAGAAAGGATGTTGAAATCGTAGGCATCAATGACCTGATAGACGTGGACTACATTGCCTACATGCTAAAATACGATTCCACTCACGGAAAGTTCAAAGGTGATGTGGAAGTAAAAGACGGAAAACTAATCGTAAACGGACAATCCATCCGCATCACCTCCGAAAAAGACCCCGCCAACCTTAAGTGGTCGGAAGTAGGTGCTGAGTATGTGGTGGAATCCACAGGCCTATTCCTTACCAAGGAAAAAGCCCAGGGTCATATAGACGCAGGTGCGAAAAAAGTGATCATGTCTGCACCCTCCAAGGACGACACACCAATGTTTGTGATGGGGGTAAACGAGTCCAGTTATACCCCTGACATGAAATTCGTGTCAAATGCCTCTTGTACCACCAACTGCCTGGCTCCTTTGGCCAAGGTGGTAAATGATAATTGGGGCATAGAAGAGGGCTTGATGACCACCGTACACGCCACCACTGCCACTCAAAAAACCGTTGATGGCCCCTCGGCCAAGGATTGGAGAGGCGGAAGAGGTGCAGGTCAAAACATCATCCCATCCTCCACAGGTGCCGCAAAGGCAGTAGGGAAGGTAATCCCGGAACTGAACGGCAAACTTACGGGAATGGCCTTTAGGGTTCCTACCCCGAATGTTTCTGTAGTTGATCTTACCGTAAGGTTGTCCAAACCTGCATCCTACGAGGAAATCTGCGCCAAAATGAAAGAAGCCTCAGAAGGTGACCTGAAAGGAATTCTTGGCTACACAGAAGATGCTGTGGTATCTAATGACTTCATAGGAGACGAAAGGACTTCCATCTTCGATGCAGGAGCCGGCATACAGCTTAGCGACAAATTCGTGAAATTGGTGGCCTGGTATGACAATGAATGGGGCTACTCCAATAAGGTGGTTGACCTGTTGGAATACATTGCCTCTAAATAAACACATGCTTACCCCGGGTTTTCCCGGGGTATTTTTTTGCCTTAGAATTTTCAAATAAGTATTCCCTCACCTGGTCAACAGTTTTTTTTCAATGGCCCAATTCCCCCCCTCAACTGTATTTAAAGAAAAGTTTAAACGAACTTGAAATCGGGCAGGATGATAACGCCACACAAAAGGCTGATAAAGAATCTTGCGTGATTTATTGTGACCAAAACTAAGTACAAATGAAAAAACAAACTGGATTAGCTTGCCTGCTACTGTGCTGGGTGATGAATGGATTTGCATTTCAATATCCTCCAAAGGATAAGTGGTGGGAGCCGGTAAATGATACAGAATACCTACAAGAAAAATCAACAGTGATCACTACTTCCCAGCCTGTGAGCAGCCTCGCCATGCTTAACGGCGAATGTCACTTACTCATGGAAGGCCAGGTTCACCTTCTTAAAGGAGAATCCCTATCCAAAGTGGTGAATTCCCCAAAGAATGTCTATAGGCTTAAGACCCTAAATAATGTCCTTTTTGCATTTTCTGATCAAGGACTATTCCGGCTTCAAAATACATCTTGGGAAAAAATCGGGGACGCCCGATACGTGGATGCTTGCCTGCACCTAGGAAAGCCCCATTTTGCTACCCAAGATGATATTTTCAGGCTGGAAGAAAATGAACTTGTCAACATAGCCCCAGTAGGAGGCTATCTTTCCAGTGACATTACCATGGTAATGGAGGATGGCAGCCAGGTACTGGCCGATCCGGTAAAACTTTCTCCCATTCAGCGTATTGCCAGTTACAGTGGTACCTTGCATATACTCCAGCCGGGCCAACTGATACAATTGGATGGAAGTGTGGTAAATGAATATTTTATTGACTGGGGCCAATTACCTTCCAAAAACACCAGGGAAATGGTTAGCCGGGGAGCCCAGCTTTTTGTCAGTACGGATAGAGGTTTGGGAGAACTCAGGGGAGCCACTATGCGCCATTTCAAAGGAAGCGACGGTTTGCCCGTGGAGGACACCTATAGCCTTACCCTTGGATTTGACAATGATATTTGGATAGGGACCTCCAGGGGAGCCGTCAGAAGGCTCAGTGAAGGCGAATACCAATATTTTGGTGCCAAGCATTGGCTGCCTGACAATAAGGTGAACGACATTGCCGTAGGAGAAAGGAAAGTGGTCATTGGAACCGATGGAGGACTGGGGATTATAGAGTATATCCCCTTTACGTTAGCCCAGAAAAGTGCATATTATGAGAAACATTTAGATGAATGGGGGCATAAGCGGATGGGGTTCATACACACCCTCTATAACCATGAAGGGGAATGGCTCCGCGAGATTAGCGACAATGATGGGGGACATACAGCCACCTATTTAGCGGCCATGAGCTATAAATTTGCCGTGAATGGGGATGAAAAGGCGAGAAATGAGGCCGTCGATGCATTTGAGGCTATGCTATGGCTGGAAAGGGTCACTCCTATAGATGGCTTGATCGCTAGGTCCATATGGTCAAGAAAGGGGGATACCGGGCAAATGGGCCAGAGGGGGTCCGGTGGTCTACCTGCAAAGTGGAATGCCACCGCAGACAGCCTTTGGTACTGGAAAGGAGATGCCTCCAGTGATGAGGTCATAGCCCATTTCTACTCGGTAGCAATCTTTCACGACCTGGTAGCGGAAGGCAAAGAAAAAGAATTGGCCAGGGATCATATGACCCGAATTGCCGGATATATCGTAGAAAATGACTGGGAACTTATAGACGTGGATGGGAAACCCACCCGCTGGGGGAGATGGAACCCGGAATATTTACTTAGGCCGTATGGCTGGGATGACAAAGGTGTAAATGGATTGGAAGCCCTGGCCTTCACCAAAGCTGCCTTTCAGGCCAGCAATGACCCAAAATTCAAAAATGCCTATCAACAGCTCGTGGACTGGGGATACGCCGAAAATACCATCAGGCAGAAAAAAACTTTCCCCCCATCCACCATAGCCCCCTGGGATGATAATTTGGCCTTTGAAAGTTATATGACCCTAATGAGGTATGAAGATGACCCTGAATTAAACTCCATTTACTGGCGAAGCCTGGAAAGAACCTATGAGATCAAAAGAATGGAACAGATCCCCTGGTTTAATTTTTCCTATGCTGCCCTTACGGGCAATAATGCAGAACTTGAAGAAGCAGTACAACATTTAAGGGAATGGACACTGGATTGCACCGATTACCCCTATTATAATTCACATAGGGACGACCTGTTTGTGCAACCAGGCTATATCTCCTATGAAGGAGGGCTCAAGGCCATAAGTCCCCGGGAGAAAGCGGTAATGCGAGGCAGCAGAAGGGCAATCGTCCTTGATGGGGGAAGTGGAAATAAGGTGATGGAACCTGTTGGATATATCAGGGACTATTGGATGGGCAGGTATTATGGATTCATCAAGTCTCCCGAAAAAGCCGCTCCAGTGTCTGAAAATCTCAAACCAGAAAAAGGAGGCGCAGCCCCTTACCGAGGCCCTATGAGACCGGAATTCCTGTAAGGATATAAGATAAAAAAAGGCGCAGAAAATTCTGCGTCTTTTTTATTGGCACAAAAATGCAGTTCAATGACATGATTTTGTAAATCAAGATTCGGGGTTTTTACTTATATTTGCACTTATAACCTGCTGAATATCAAAACCCAACTTGAATTATGAAAGGAACTAACAACCTTCTGGCCATTTACTTTTTGCCTCCCTGTTATTTTTCGTGCAAATATGCAAAAGACCAGACCAATGGTACGGTTAGTATCAAGAAAAACACGGAAAAAGATCATGCACTAATCCACCAATACGTAGAGGCTCTAGGAGCCGGGGAGGTTGATCTCGCTGCTATGCTACTTCACCCCACTTTTCGGGCCCATGGGCCTGAGGTAGGCAAATCTAGAGATAAAAAGCAAGAATTAAACTATTGGAGGGCACTGCACTCTCTTTGTAAACCCCTTGAACTAAAGAAACCAGGATTAGTGAGCCTGCAGGTGAAAGAGGGGATTTGTGAAGGAGACTGGATGCTGGGATGGGGCAATTATAAGTTAACCCTTGCCAAGGAATCTCATACCCTTTCAGGTTGTTACCATTTGGCCGCCAAAACGGATGGCCACCGGATTCTGGAAATTCAATTTTGGTATGAACACAACCACTCCAGGATTTAAAGCCTAGGCATTACCCGGGTGTTTTTTATATTGATATTTTTTGATTAATTTTGACTCAAACTTTAGGGGTGCCAAAAGGCTGAGATCAAACCCTCAAGACCTGATGCAGTTAATGCTGCCGTAGGAAAAAGTTACGCATTGCACCTTTTGCCGTTCCTAAAGTTTTTTAAGTTTAATAAATGAATTAGGAATGGAGATCACCCTGAACAATGAACCATACACCCTTATTAAAGACCACTCCACCACCGTTCTGGATTTGGTAAAACAAAAATTTCCAGATAGCCAAAAAGGGATAGCGGTAGCTGTTGGAGAAGAAGTGCTCCCAAATGAGGAATGGGAAAATTACGTCCTAAAGGAAAGAGATAGACTATATATTTTCAAAGCCATTCA
This sequence comes from Cyclobacteriaceae bacterium, assembly GCA_003565295.1. GTDB lineage: Bacteria > Bacteroidota > Bacteroidia > Cytophagales > Cyclobacteriaceae > Pleomorphovibrio. The sequence continues at coordinate 12,699 of PXCO01000281.1, read as the reverse complement.
AGGGGGTTGAGCTTGAAAGTTATCGTGATTTCCGCTCCCGAAATGTTGCCCCATGAAGGGGAAAGGATCACCTGCTTATTTGAAGAGGGCTTGGCCCGCTTTCACCTCAGGAAACCGGCCATTCCCCTTAATGCTATTAAGGGGTTACTGGTAAAAATACCAAAAAAATACCATCAGCGTATTGCTTTCCACCAACACCATGATTGGGCTATAGCACAGGGTTATTCACGCATTCATTTGCCAGAGCAAATGCGCCTCACTCTAGGCGAAAAAACGATTACAGGGCCCGCAGGTAGGAGAATAGTGCTTAGCACCTCTGTTCATGACCTGGAAAATGCCGAAAGTCTGAGTCCGCAGTTTTCTTACGCATTTATTGGCCCGGTATTTCCAAGCATCAGTAAACCCGGTTATCATCCCTCCTTCAATTTTCTCGATCAGGACCTAAAGGAACTCCAAACCCCCTTGGTGGCATTGGGCGGTGTTTGCGCAGAAAATGTGCCAAGGCTGATCGGGAAAGGCTTTAGTGCTATAGCACTATTGGGCAGCATCTGGGAATTTCCCCCTGAAAAGGGGACAATAAATTTTCTGAAATGCAGAGAGGCGTCAAGGCTACTAGCCTCACGTTAGGAATAAATAGAGGGTCGGATTATTGCAAAGTAACTTGTATACTGCGGAGGTCCTCTGCGAATATCTGATGGAGCTATTTGTCCATAGTTTGGTCAACATAACACTAGATTAAAAATGCTTATGGAAAGAATCCAGTTTATATCTCAGGGAAACAATCAGAGGGAACAAGTAAGGTCCGTGCTTAAAGCCCTGGATGCCGGATGCCGATGGATTCAGCTTAGGTGTAAGTGGGGTTCGGAAACTGAACTTAAGGAGCTTGCTGCAGAGGTTAAGGCACTTTGCTCCCCATACAATGCCCTATTCATCATCAATGATCATGTCCGTCTGGCAAGCCAAATTGAGGCAGATGGAGTTCATTTGGGGCTGAATGACATGCCCATAAAAGAGGCAAGACATATTCTTGGAAGCAATTATCTTATCGGGGGCACGGCAAACACCAAGAAAGATCTTCAAAAAAGAAAAGAAGAAGGCTGTGATTATATTGGGCTTGGTCCTTTACGGTTTACCCGAACCAAAGAAAAGTTAAGCCCGATTTTAGGAATGGAGGGGTATAAAAACCTTCTCTCCTCCATTGAGACTGAAATTCCCATCCTAGCGATAGGAGGAATACAGGAAATGGATATTGAAGAGCTATTGGAAACAGGCATATATGGGGTAGCTATTTCAGGTGCCATCCTACACGCCTCTGATCCCACCACATTAATTAAATCGATCAATGAAAAATTCAGAAGACATATTCAAAATAGCCGGTAAGGCGTTTACTTCACGCTTATTATTGGGCACCGGGAAATTCGGCGCACACAAAGACATGCAATCCGCCATTGAACAATCGGCCACCGAACTGGTAACGGTGGCATTGAAAAGGGTGGATAGTATGAAAAAGGAGGATGACCTACTCCATTATATAGACCGTCAAAAAGTTCAACTACTCCCCAATACCTCCGGGGCCAGGACTGCAAAGGAAGCCATATTTGCGGCAAAGCTGGCAAGGGAGGCCCTTGAGACCAACTGGCTAAAACTGGAAATTCACCCGGATCCCAAATACCTGATGCCCGACCCCATAGAGACCTTAAAGGCCACCGAAGCACTGGCGAAGGAGGGTTTCATCATTTTACCATACATACATGCTGACCCGGTGCTATGTAAGCGGTTGGAAGACGTAGGCACCTCTGCAGTAATGCCACTGGGCTCCCCCATAGGCACCAATAAGGGGCTGAAAACGGCCACCTTTCTGGAAATCATCATTGAGCAGTCCAAGGTGCCGGTCATTGTGGATGCAGGCATAGGATGCCCCTCAGATGCCGCAAAAGCTATGGAAATGGGTGCCCATGCCGTCTTGGTAAATACGGCCATCGCAGTGGCCACTGACCCCTCATCTATGGCCGAGGCCTTTAAGTGGAGTGTCAAGGCCGGAAGAATGGCCTTTACCTCAGGGCTTGGCGCGATCTCGGCTTCCGCAGAAGCCAGCAGCCCCCTTACCGGATTTCTAAATGATTAACCCAGGAACATGAGCAGTTTTATTCATACATTTGAACAATTCAATTGGGAAGTAGTGCAGCAACGTATCAATGATACAAATGCCAAAGCGGTGGAAAATGCACTAAGAAAACCCAAAAGGAACTTGCAGGATTTTATGGCCTTACTCTCTCCCCAAGCCATGCCCTACCTGGAAGAAATGGCACAACTCAGCCATAAAATCACTCAAGGACGGTTTGGCAAAACCATTCAGCTCTTCGCGCCCGTGTACGTGAGCAATGAATGCCAAAACATATGTACCTACTGTGGCTTTAGCTTCACCAACCATATCCCCCGTAAAACTTTGACAGAGGAAGAATTACTAAGGGAAGTGAAGGTGTTGAAAGACCTGGGGTTTCAACATATCTTAATCGTATCGGGTGAGGCAAATTACACCGTAAACATCCGTTATTTCTCCAAAGCAGTAGCCCTTTTAAAAGCCTATTTTGCTAATATTTCCATAGAGGTCCAACCATTGGAGCAGGATGAGTACGAACAGCTTGCGCAACTGGGAGTACATGCCGTCTTGGTGTATCAGGAGACATACCAAAGGGCAACCTACAAATCCTATCACCCAAAAGGAAAGAAATCCAATTTCAACTACAGGTTGGAAACCCCGGACAGGATAGGGAGAGCGGGGATTCATAAAATGGGATTGGGGGTTTTGCTTGGGCTTAGCGACTGGAGAACGGACAGTTTTTTCTGTGCCCTTCATTTGGATTACCTGCAAAAAACCTACTGGAAGAGCAAGTACGCCGTTTCCTTTCCCCGTATGCGGCCTGCCGAAGGCATTGACTGGTCGGGCGCGGTGATGAGTGACCGGGAATTGGTGCAGTTGATTTGTGCTTACCGGCTTTGGAATTCTGATTTGGAGCTTTCACTATCCACGAGGGAATCCGAGAGATTCAGGGATCATGCCGTGAAACTAGGGGTTACCAGCATGAGTGCTGGGTCCAAAACCAACCCAGGGGGTTATGCCTCCGACCAGGGTTCCCTGGAACAGTTTTCCATCGATGACAACCGCAGCCCGGCGGAGGTCAGTCAAATGATAGCGGCCACTGGCTATGACCCTGTCTGGAAGGACTGGGAGTTTATGGAGGAATCTTAACAGGGGTAAACCTTTAGCGAGGGGAGTAGATGTAGGTTTTGCCCTTTTAACTATGGATTTAACCAAGTGAGATGTTGTCCAAACTTTGTCTAAGGATCTTTCGGAGATTACGCAGATAACACCCGCAGGAAACAGCCTATGCTGCAGAAAACCTAACGTCATACTATTTTGTGCTTCAAGTGCGGAACACCTATGATACCGAAATGTAGAAACTGAAGGTACCTGTTGAAATTCCCGCTCTATGCAATTCCTCAAACGACACCTTTAAGTCCTTAGACACCTGCCCCAGGTAAGAAGGATGCAAGCCAGTAGCAATAATTTGAAATTTTTGTTTCGTTCTTTTTTTTATGAAATACTCAAAATGACCTGGCATTAATACCTAAGTGGACTTTTCTCTACCGGTTTCGAGATTCCCCTTAGCGCCTCTGTGGTGAGGGATAGCGACTGCATCCTGTCTTTTTCATGATAAACAGCAGTGCTAACCATTATTTCATCTATGCCTGACCAGGCTACTAACTGCTGCAACCCCGTCTTGATGCTCTCCACTGTACCAATATAAGAATAGGTCATCATTTGCTTTATCGCATAGGCCTCCTCAGAGGACCAAATGTGATCCATACGATTTGTAGGTTCTCGCAGGGGGTAGGATTTACCCCTTATGATCCCCAAAGCCATTTGATAAAAAGAAGTAGCCAGGTACTCGGCATTTTCTGTACTCGGGGCAGCAATCACATTTACGCAGGCCATTGCATATGGGGTAGGGCATGTTTCGGAAGGTTTAAAGTTATTTTTATAATAGTTAATGGCAGGCAAAAAGTAAGTAGGCGCAAAATGACTTGCAAACACATAAGGAAGCCCCTTGGCTGCGGCCAATTGGGCACTGCTCATACTGGATCCCAATAAATAAATAGGCACCTCCAATCCTTCGGCAGGAAAAGCCCTTACCCTACGTCCATCGCCATCTTCTCTAAAATATTCCTGCAGCTCCTCCAAATCTTCAGGGAACTCTTGCACCGTTTCCACCCTACCTCTGCGGATAACCTTGGCCGTCTGCTGATCAGTACCGGGTGCCCTACCCAGGCCCAGGTCGATCCTCCCCGGGAACAGCCTTTCTAATGTTCCGATTTGCTCCGCAACCATCAAAGGGCTATGATTCGGCAACATGATACCTCCTGATCCTACCCGAATGCTTTGGGTTTCCTGGGCGATATATCCCATCAAAATAGTTGGAGCAGCACTTCCTACAGCCTCCATATTATGGTGTTCGGCCAGCCAAAACCTTTGAAACCCCAATGCTTCCACATGTTTGGCCACCGCTAAGGACCGGCTATAGGCATCCGAATGGTTCTCCCCTTCCTTCAATAGGGCCAAGTCCAAAAAAGAATAAGGAATAGTTTTCTCTATACTCATGGTATGCTAAACCCATTTTGACAAGGAAAAATTCAGCCCCTCAATATCCCAACCAAATATAGATCATTAAGGTGACCAAACATAAAAACAACGCCATAGGCTTGGCAAATTGCCATTCTTTAAGGTTTAGCACGGGAGTAACCATAGGCTGGCGCTTTACAATCCGGGGAGACCTTAAACTCACCAAATACATCACCAGCAAATTGAGCAGAAATTCTATCCCCCAAATATGGATAAAGTGCAAACCTATGTCCCAGACAAAGGTGGTAAGCAAATAAAAGGACAAGCCCAGCAGCAAGCCCACTTTAGCGGCTTTGGCCGAAATCTTCGGAATAAAAAAACCTGCCACCAAAATCGATGCAATGGGGATAAAGAAAATCCCGTTAAGCTGCTGCATCAATTGATAAAGGCCTTCCGGGGCATTCCCTACCAATGGTGCCACCAAAATGGCCAAGCCCGCCAACACCAGGGAGCTCAATCTCCCCACCCTTACCAATCTTCTATCCGTAGATTTTGGAGCAAACAGTTTCTTATAAATGTCCAAACTAAAAATAGTGGCCGCTGAATTTAGCACACTGTTGAAGGTGCTGAGTATAGCCCCAAGGACCACCGCAGCGAAAAAACCCACCAAACTTACCGGAAGAACCCTGCTTATCAATACCGGGTAGATGAAATCCTGCTCATCATAATAAGCATCACCATATAGGTAAAAAGCAAGTATGCCAGGCAAAACGATAATGATGGGAATTAAGATTTTGAACAGCCCTGTAAAAAGCAGTCCCTTCTGGGCCTCAGCCATATTTTTGGCACCCAAGGCACGTTGAATTATGGTCTGGTTCATTCCCCAAAAATAAAGTTGATTGATCATCAGCCCCGTAAAAATCGTGCTAAATGGCAATACCGAATCCTCCTCCCCTATCACATTGAACTTCTCAGGAATGGTGTCATACACCTTTCTCATGCCTTCCAGTAGTTGCCCCCCTCCAATTTCATAAAGCGCAAATGCGGGCACCAGGAGGCCACCAAGCATTAGGCCAATGGCATTCACGCTATCAGACAAGGCCACCGCTTTCAGCCCCCCGAAAATGGCGTACATGGAACCAATGACGCCAATGGAAAGCACTGTAATCCATATCCCTTCTGCCCTGTTTACCCCCAATACTTCTGAAACGCCAAAAATACTCTCCAAATTGATTGCTCCTGTGTAAAGTACTATGGGTAACAAGGTGACCACAAAGGAAAGCATTAATAAAAAAGCCACTATAGTCTTCACCGAACTGTCATACCGCTTTTCCAGGTACTGGGGTATGGTGGTCAATCCCATCTTCAGGTAAATGGGTAAAAAATAAATGGCTGCAATGGCAAGGGCAATAGCAGAAGTGACCTCCCAGGCTATGATGATCATGCCGTTTTTATAGGCTGAACCATTCATGCCTATAAGGTGCTCGGTGCTGATATTGGTCAGGATCATGCTGCCCGCAATCACGCCTCCGGTTAGGGATCTCCCACCTAAAAAGTAGCTATCTTGGGAATCCATTTTTTCATTTCTGAGTCTGTACCAGCAATAAAATGCCACAAACAGGGTAAATCCTAGAAACGAAATCACAGTAAGCATAAGTGGGTAATGGGGGTAAAACAATGCCCCTCCAGCTTTTGATTAGTCTCCGGAGGGGCACAATATGGATTTTTGCTAATTAAAATTTCAACACAGGAGGTAAATACTTTGCCACTAAATCCTCATAATAAGGTCGTAAGGCCTTGGCATCCGGAGGCACGGGCACTTTGGAGTAGAGGTCGTAGGGGTTAAACTTGTCCACCCATCTAAACATTTCCCTGTCATGATCGCTCAGCAGGTGATCATAGGCATTTTCCCTGTGTTGTGCATAAAAGGAGTGATAGCGGATCATGTAGAGCGCCGGTTCAGGAAGGTAATCTTTAACCATCTGGTACAGGTATTCGTCATGACCCCAGGACATTTTCACGTTTTCCAGGCCACAATGATGGTTGTAAATCCCATATTTGTTATTAAACCTGTCATCCTGGGCATCTGGGTTGTCCCTAAAAAACTCAGGATAAACGATATCCTCTGAATGTTTGCAGCCAACGGGAAACGTGTCCCCCACCACAGCCCATTGGGGCTCCCCAAAAAGGCAAAGTACTTTGCCCATATCGTGGATAAACCCAGTCAGGACAAACCAGTCCGGGTGGCCATCTGCTCGGATGGCTTCGGAGGTTTGCAAGAGATGCTGAAGCTGATCCAAATCTATATCCGGGTCCGAATCATCCACCAGAGTGTTTAAATAGTCAATGGCATCCCAAAAGGGCATTTCCCTTTTTTGGAATGTTAAAAACTCCTTTTCCTTTTCTACTACGAAATCGTAAGTCTGGTATTTGTGGTTCAGCCTGTAAAACTCACGGACCGTGTCCACCCTATCCGAATCATGGTAATTCCGATAATCTCCCTTGGCTTTTGCTTGTTCGTCTTTGGGTTTTGGGTACCTTACCTTTAGATCCTCTTCCCAATCTTCTATATTTTGAAGGGGCGCTATTTCTTTATCCTTATAAGGGCTTTGCATAGTAATTGCTATTTGGTATTTCTCAGGGAAATTTAAGCAAAATTTGTGCATTCTCTCCTTTTACTACTCAATTATTTCCTTTATTCAGGACTGGATCAGAAATGACCTGATTCCTTCTTTTACCTGCTTAAAAATTTCAGTGTTGTTTTTACTAGTTGAAACCACTTCCAAAACCTTTGCCCTAATGGATTTTCTGTAAAAATTGGGTAAGAGCTCCGACAGCTCCTCCTCCTTGGTCACCCGGTGATATTCAAACCCAAACTCTCCTGCCAGATGTCCTGCGGACAACAACTGCCTGGTTTCAAAATATTCCTCCAGCTCCGGAAGCTGAGAGGGCCCTTCAATCATCCTAAAAATCCCGCCTGCATGGTTATTTAGCACCACAATCCTAAGGTTGGGGAGGTTATATTGATGCCAAAATGCATTCCGGTCATAGAAAAAGGCCATATCTCCTGTCAATAAAGTGACCGGTTCCTTAGTGGTAAATACACATCCAACCGCTGTGCTATTGGAACCGTCAATCCCGCTGGTGCCCCTATTGGCCACTATCTCCACCCCTTCCGGTACTTGACCCAGGTAGCTCACATAGCGTACAGGCATACTATTGGCCAAATGTAATTTGGAAGGTGAAGGCAAAACCCTCATTAATTGAAAAACAGCCTTCATCTCCCCAAAGCCGCTTTGCTCCATAACACCGGGAAGCTTCTCACGCACCGTCTCTTCAGCCTTCCACCAAGCATCATAAAAGTCATGGTTAACCTCGCCTAACTGCTCATTTAAAAACTCCAGGAAATTTACCGGGGGCATGGGAATGATTTTTTCCAAGTGCTGGTAGGTATCCGGTACCTTTACCGCTTCTTGTACGTGCCAGTGAGAAATATGGGAGGCCCTCAGCCAATTTTTAAGTCCCTTTGAGAGGATGCTTTTGCCAAAGCTGATCACTAAGTCCGGTAAAAAAGGAGTGGTGTCAGAATAGCTGTTCAATATCAGGTCATGATGTCTAATGGTCTGATGGGGAGAATGATTCCCTATGGCCTCACCTATTACCACCGCTGATTGTTTTTCACTTAGCTTGGCCAAGTGACCCTGGATGCTGTCCGAAGGTCTTTGGTGGCCCGGTAGTATCATGACCCTATTAAATGATTTCAAGGCATTCTTGAGCTTGCCTTCCTCATCCGATGTAAGTCGCTTTTGTGCTTTTATGGGACTAAACAACTTCAGCTCCTTATCAAAGTCCATCACTTCTCCCAAAGCAGGATAAAAAGGCTCTCTGATGGGTATGTTCACGTGCACAGGGCCTTTTGGGAAATCCATAGAAAGGTTTATCGCCTCATTGATCATCCTATGCGCATGCCACTCCTTATCATAATGCAGTGCCAGGTCCGGAAAGGTATAACTCTCCTTGATATGCTGACCATATAAATCCTGCTGCCTGATGGTTTGCCCATCCCATTGATCTATCCACTCAGGCGGCCTGTCCGCCGTGAGTAAGAGCAGGGGGATTTGCTGAAAAAATGCCTCAGCCACGGCAGGTGCATAATTTAATGCCGCAGATCCGCTGGTACAAACCAACACCACCGGCTTTTCCAATTGCTGAGCCATGCCCAGAGCCACGAATGCCGCACTTCTTTCGTCCGGGATTACCCTGCAATGGATCTCGGGATGCCTTACAAAGGCAAGGGAAATGGGAGCACATCGCGATCCTGGGGACAGAATGGCTTCTTTAATTCCCCTCCTTGCGCAAATGGAAGCTATATCTACAATGGATTGAATGATCAAGGTTGGTTTCGGGTTTGAAGATGATTACCAATTACCGCACATTTTAACTCTGTTTCCTCCCATTCATGTTCGGGCTCGGAATCCTCCGTGATGCCGGCACCTGCATAAAGCATGAGTTTTTCGCCAAAAAACTGGGCACACCGAAGGTTCACAAAGATGGCTGTTTCCCCATCAATGTTCACCGGCCCCAGGTATCCTGCAAAAAATGACCTGTCAAAACATTCATGGGCGTCAATGAATGCCAGTGCCCGGTCTTTGGGCATGCCGCAAACAGCAGAGGTTGGGTGAAGTAAATCCAACATGACTGACCCCAGTTGTGGGAAATTGGTGGCTTCCATATCCACCCTGAAATCAGATCTCAAATGGAGGAGTTCCCCTGCCATGCTGGTCTTAGGACCGATTTCATCATATTCCCTCAACCTAATCTTTTTAAAGCAGTTGACAATATATCTGCTTACCATGGCTTGTTCCTCAATTTCCTTTTGGGTCCATCCTGCCGTTTTTATAGGATTTTCCCCTTTGGCTTTTTGGGTACCTGCCAATGACATGGTGTAAAATAAATGGCCCTTTGTTTTAATCAATACTTCAGGGGTGGCACCTATCCAGGTGCCCAGGTTAGGGATATGAAAGAAATTCACGAAGGAGTTGGGATATGCATCAAAAAGATGGAGCAAGGTAGCCACCAGGTCAAATTTCTCCGGGAGTCTTATGGACTTTGTCCTTGCAGGCACCACCTTAAAGAGCTCTCCATTTTGAATCGCTTTAATCCCATTGGACACAGTTCGCAAGAAGGACCCCCTGTCAGTTTCCTCGAGGGCAACTTTTTCCCCATTTAGCCGGGTAGTACAAGTTTTTTCCGTCAATAGGTCTTCAAGCTCGGCAGCGTCAATGGCCACCTGTTGCCATGGCATTCCCTGATCGGAATCGAGAATGGGTTTCCCCAGGTCCAGAGAAAAGTAATGCTTAGCCTGAATGAGCAAGGCTTTTTTATCCGGAGTTTCTTGGAAAGGATGCAACAGAAAACCCGGGGAAAGGTCCTCTATAGAAGGGTTCACCCAACTAGGGGCATCCTGATCAAGGATCACTTCCACCTTGTTTTGACCTGGCTTTTTCCAGAGGGCGATTTGAAAATCCCCTTTCAACCCAAATGTCAGGATGTTTTCCAGGCTTTCTTTTGGTGCTATTTCTTTCTTTCCTATTGATAACTCCATAAGTCATTTACTCATTACCGCCATGGTAATCCGGCTGATACAGGTAAGTTGGTTTTCCTGATTGTAGATATGGATTTGCCATACATGCGTCCTTTTGCCCAGGTGAACGGGCTTCACCACTCCTCTCACCAGGCCTTCCCTAACACTTTTGATATGATTGGCATTGATCTCCAACCCCACGCAATAGAACTTTTCTCGATCCACCACTAATGAAGCTGCTATGCTTCCAAGGGTTTCAGCCAAGACCACATTTGCCCCACCATGTAACAAACCGAGGGGTTGTTTGGTTTTTTCGTTTACAGGCATAGTGGCCTCCAGGTGTTCATCCCCCACCTTGGTGAACTTAATGCCCAAGTATTCGACCATGCTGTCTCTGTTGCGGTCATTTAAAAAATCCAGGTCGAGATTTTTGTCAAATATCATATGATATGGGGCAAAAGTTTTATTTCTTTGAATTTTGGTTCAAAAATAGGTAAATCTTGAGCAGTAAAAAAATTTTCATCGTTCGTCACGGGCAAACCGATTATAATTTAAAGGGTGTGGTTCAAGGCAGCGGAATTGATGCCCCCATCAATGAAAACGGAAAGAAACAAGCCGCCGCTTTTTTCAATAGATACGGGCAAGTTGATTTTGACAAGATTTATGTCTCCGGGCTGGTAAGGACAAAACAGTCCGTTGCCGGATTTTTGGAGAAAGGCATTCCCCATGAGTCCATACCTGAATTGAATGAAATTTCCTGGGGGAAATACGAAGGCATGCCCATGGATCATGATGAGAATGAATATTACCAAAACATGATTTCAAAATGGGCTCAAGGCCACCTGGACCTGAAGATAGAAAAAGGGGAATCACCCAAAGATGTGGCAGAAAGGTTGAAAAGGGGAATGGAAAAAATCCTGGAAGAGGATCACGGAAAAATACTGATTTGCATGCATGGCAGGGCAATTCGGATATTGCTATGCGTGTTGCTAAATTATGATTTGCGGTTCATGGATGTATTTAAACATCAAAACCTTTGTTGCTACGAGCTGACATTTCTGGCAGGTAAGCAGTTTAGGTTGGATGCCTACAGGCCCTCTCCTTTTGATGATCCGATGGACCTGAGCTAAAAAGTTAAGGTAATGGTCTGAGCACTGTCTTGCTTTTTCTTGGCAAGTTTGGGGGATTCGGTGTTTCCAGCGTTAATCATGGCCTTGTAATTGTTCGAACATTCAGAAAGGTCGATGATCCTGAAGGCTATTTTTTCTAACTCCAATACCCTACCATTGCCCAGAAGCACAAGAGAAGAACCCATTTCACAGGTGGTCCAAGAAGTATCTGAAACCTTTACGAGAATGGCGGCATCTGAGTTACCCCCATAAGCCCTGGCATGAAAGGCGTCCAAAAAGGTCATTTCCAAGTGAGCCTCCACATGATATTCGCGAATAAGTTCTTGCTCATTGAATAAGATAAGAAAGGTTTTCTCCTGCTTTTCTTTACCAAAGGAAAAACCAGATATGCCAATCAGTAAAAACACCGCTAAAATCCTTCTCATAGTTCGCCAATTTATACAATATAAATCTACGAATCAACCGATTGTTTGGATTCAATAATTAATTTTTTGAATAAAAAAAAGCCCAATTAAAATTGGGCTTTCTTGAAATGTCATTAGGCTCTACTTCTTTTTCGTTTGGGAGTGGGTTCCTCCTCAATTTCGTCTTCCACTCCTGCGAAAATTCTCCCACAGTGCTCACAGACGATCAATTTTTTCTTCTCCCTGATTTCAGCCTGCCGCTGAGGGGGTACCACATTAAAACATCCCCCACATGCCCCTCTTTTCACCATCACCACGGCAAGGCCATTCTTGGCGTTTATCCTTATCTTTTCGTAGGACTTTAAGAGCCTCTCTTCGACTTTCTTCGATGCCTTATCCCTCTCATTCTTCAGCTTGGTTTCCTCGGTTTCACTTTCACCCACCAAAACATCCAATTCATCTTTTTTCTGGTCAAGGTCTTTTTGCCGGTCTTTCAGCACCTCCTTGAGCTCATCAATGTCCTTCTCCTTTTCTTCTATCCTCACCTGAGCCTCACTGATTTTCTTTTTGGAGACCTGGATTTCCAAATCTTGAAGTTCCAGTTCTTTGGTGATGGCGTCGTATTCCCGGTTGTTTCGGACATTCATCTGCTGTTCCTGGTATTTCTTGATCAGTTTTTCAGATTCCTTGATGGAATCCTTATATTTTTTGATCTCATTTTCCAGGGTTTCAATATCGCTTTGAAACTTATTTAACCGGGTTTCGTACCCTATGATTTCATCCTCTAAATCTTGGACTTCTTCGGGGAGAGCTCCTCTTACTTTAAAAATGGCATCTAGTCGGGAATCGATTTGCTGTAAATTGTGTATAGCTTCGAGCTTTTGTGCAACGGTACTTTCCATGTACTAAAGGTAACTTACGGGATTTGTGATCACTTTCGACAAATAGAGTGCAATATTA
>PXCO01000287.1 GCA_003565295.1 Cyclobacteriaceae bacterium | reverse complement strand
TAAAAATCAATTATAAACACATGAAATCGAGCCTGTCCTGACGGCAGTCAGGGCATGACGAGAGCGACACACGGGGGGATGATTATCGTTGCGAGATTCCACCCCGACCTGCGGTACGGGGCAGGTTATGACCGCTGAAAAACAAATTATAAACAGATGAAAAAATTGAGTATGGATGAGTTAAACCGTCTTTCCGTGGAAGATTACAAAGCCATAGACAAGACCCCACTCATCCTAATCTTGGACAATGTGCGTAGTTTGAATAATGTAGGTTCCGCCTTTAGAACAGGTGATGCCTTCCGTGTACAAAAAATATATCTTTGCGGAATCACCGGGAAGCCCCCACACAGGGAAATCCAAAAAACTGCATTGGGGGCGACTGAATCCGTGGAATGGGAACATGTCCCTGATATTTTGGCCTTGGTAAAGGAGCTGAAAGAAAAAAAGATAAACATTATATCCTTTGAGCAGGCCAAGGGCAGCATTAATTTAAATAACTTTCTCCCAAAAACCCCTCAAGTCCAGGCCTTGATTTTTGGTAATGAGGTTTTTGGGGTTCAAGAAGAAGTATTGAAAAATAGTCATGAAGTAGTGGAGATTCCACAGCTAGGCACCAAACATTCCCTCAATATATCAGTAAGCTTGGGCATTGCACTTTGGGATATTTCCAATAAAATGGGGGTCTGGAATAACTTTACCACTGAATAAATACGCCGAAAACAGCAAAGTTCACCAAGGTGAAATTGTAAACCTCGTCAATATTTGCTCCACCTTCTAGTATCCTATATCCTGCTTTTAAGTCTGTCCGGTCTGTGAGCGGGATACGGGTACCGAGAAAAAAGTCGAATGCCCTCCCCGGGCCTCCGGCGAGCCCATCTCCTTCCAGGTATAACTGAATGCGGTTTTCCAAAGTATAGGAAGTAAATAAATGCAATAAAGGAACAAACCCCACGTCATCCTTTCTGTCTTTCAGCCCTTCCTCATTCTCCAGTTGAACGCTGGCATCCCTTATTTTTGCAGTGAAGCCAATGCCCACAGTCCAATGGTCATCCCTTACCACATCCCTTCTATAGGTAAGCCTGTAACTATTGAACTGGTAAAAGCCGTCCATCATGTCACCTGCCTCGAAATTGGCCTGTTGAAACTGGATATCCCGGGGTGCCGCCCCTTCGTAATTAACAAATAGAGGGGCAAAAAGGCCGAAAAAGTGGTTCCTTTCCCCAAAGGTATATCCCAATCTTACACGAAAAGGGACCAATGGGGTACTAATATCAAAATCCCCATTGAAATTAAAGAAAGTTCCCGTCTCATTGGGGATTCGTACATGGTTATAATCTTGAAAGGCAAACCCCGTTTCAGCGTCTATACTGAATTGAGCATGTAGGGTATTGTGCAGGTTAAATATAAAAAACAATGTGAAAAAAAATGGGGTCAAGATTCTCTTTTTATACATGGGAAGTAATTTTCCTTCTGTTAAACCAAGAATCATGCCTTTTGGAATACCCCATTTTGTTGGAGTAAGCGATTATATCATTAACTTAAGCAAAATAACCCAATCTATATGGAAACTGCATTGATAACTGGTGCCTCGACTGGCATTGGAAAGGAATTGGCCAGGATTATAGCTGAGAAAGGGACGAATTTGGTTTTGGTAGCCAGAAGCCTGGAAAAGTTGGAGAACCTTAAGATTGAACTGGAAGCAAAAAACAAAGTTTCCGTTTTTACCATAGCCTTGGACTTGTCTGAAGCAAATGCCGGTCTAGAGGTTTATGAGCAGGTGGTGCAATTGGGTTTAGAGGTCACCTATTTGATCAACAATGCGGGAGTGGGGCTTTATGGTGAATTCTACGCCACCGATTGGGAAAGGGAAAACACGATGATCAACCTCAACATCACTAGCCTGACCCAACTTACCAAGCTTTTTTTAAAAGGAATGATGGAAAGGAACCGAGGTCGGATCATGAACGTGGCCTCCACAGCAGCATTTCAACCTGGGCCTTTAATGTCCGTGTATTTTGCTTCCAAAGCTTATGTATTGCATTTTTCTGAGGCCATTGGATACGAGTTAAGGGACACAGGGATCACGGTAACCACGCTTTGCCCGGGACCTACTATTAGTGAATTTAAAGACACTGCATCCATGGGGGAAAGCAGGCTATTTAAACAGAAAGGCATACCCAGCTCAGCTGCCGTGGCTGAATATGGATACAAATCCATGATGAAAGGAAAATCTGTAGCCATTCATGGTTGGAAAAACAGGCTATTGGCCAGTTCTACGGGCTTTGCTCCCCGGAGGTTAGTTTTGGCGATTGCTGATAGGATACAGGGAAGGAGCAAGTGACGCACGAGACCAGTGCTTACCTACCAGCGTGGTTAGGCCTTGGGAGAGGTAGGGTTTTCTTTTGCTGTCCATTTAAGAAAACCACTTGCCTGTTCCCGCTGGCTCTAAATGTTAAGCCCTTGAGCCCTTAAAGGATGGTGTTGGCTTATGATCTGAAGGAAAATGATCAATAGGGCATTACCCATTAAGTCTTTGAATACACCTTTCATTGGCCAATAGGGTGTTAATTTTATCCTGATTCCAGTCTTTTTTAATGTTTTTGAAACTCTCTTTTTTTTCTTTTTTCAGGTTTTTGCGGTAAATGGCCTCCACAAACCTTCTCACATCTGTTTTGTCCTCCAATATTAGCGGGGGCACCTTCATGGGCTTGTCTTTTTCATCCTTTGCCACCATGGTGAAATAAGAAGTATTGGTATGTTTGATTTCACCGGTTTTCACGTTTTCAGAAATCACCTTTATGCCCACCACCATGGAACTGTTTCCCACATAGTTAATGCTGGCTTTCAAAGATACCAATTCACCCACTTCTATGGGTTGGAGGAAGTCCACAGTGTCCACAGATACGGTGACGCAGTAGGCACCACTATGTTTGGAAGCGGCGGCATAGGCGACCTTGTCCATCAAAGACAGGAGAATGCCACCATGGATTTTGCCTCCAAAATTGGCATAGGATGGGATCATAAGTTCGGTGATGGTCACCATCGAAAGTCGGGAGGTTTTTCCTTGGGATATGTTCATGGTATGAAAATTAGACAGATTATTTGAAAATAAAAAAGCCAGGTGCAGCACCTGGCAAATTCATAAAACAAAAAACCAACCTTAAATAATGGCTTAAGCTACTTCGTATTTACGTCCATGTAGCTGCCTTAAAGTACCTTTACTGTCATTTCCGAATATGGTCTCCATAAACTTATTCCATGCACTTACCTTTTTCCTCTCTGCCTCATAGAAAAGGGATTGTTTGTGTTTCACCACCGCCACCATTTCGGCTCCTATTTCATAGGGGACATTTACGATCTCCTCACCAATCTGCACATTTAGGGATCCATTCTCTGGATCAACCCAAGTCTTCAATTCCTGATCTTTAGTTTCGAAAGTGTACTTTAACATTGCCTTAGCTGTTTAATTTAAAAGAATAAAAAACTTTAACTTGATGATGCTAAGGTAATAGAAAGAATTTAAATAAACAACAAAAATGATAATTTGAAATGCAAAAAAAATCATTTAAAAAATATTTTAATCTATAAAAACCTGAAATACAGAAAGATATGATTTTTCAGGTTTGAGGTGAATTTTTCAATCTATGATTTTTCAGGTCACTTAAAGCATTGTGACTTTTAATTGAAGCGAACTCGAGCCTGTCCTGACGGCAGTCAGGGCATGACGTAAGCGACACACGGAGGGATGTTCATCATTGCGAGATTCTCCCGAAGCGAGTTCCCCGATCCCGAAAGCTATCGGGATCGGGCAGGCAGGGGCAGGCTATCCTGACTTATTGTGCGGGACAAATTATGACCTCTAAAAAGAAATTAAAAACATATGATTGTATTATGTGCCTTTTAAGAGTGTTTTCTAACAGATAGTATTTTTTATCTGAAGGGCAGACACCTGAGACCTCAAACACGATAAAACCAAAATTAAACCGCTCATCACAATTTATGTAAATTTTACAAAAATATAAGTGATAAAATAACATTTAAAATTATTTCATTTTATGTAATGAAAAGAAAGTAAAATTAAATTTGATTATAAAAATATAGTAAAAAATTAAATAATGTACATGCATATTTTTAAAAATAAAAAACATATTAATAAGTAAATATTAATTTAATTATTCTAATTTTTAATAGTGTTTATGTATCAAAAAAAGGTCATTAATATATTTTATTTTAATTAAAAATATTCCAAATATAAAATTCCCAGTAAATCTGGGTTTCATTTTTTGTTAACAACTCTTAAATTTTGGACAAAATCAACTACCTAAAAATGTTTTTAGTTAAATGTCAGTATTCATAAACATCCGAAATATAGTTTGTTATAATGTTAACCGAAATTATTTATTGTATTTATCAAATAAGTAAAATTTAATTAAATCAAAGCCAATGGAAAAAACCTGTTAAAACCTTAAAATCTAAAATCAAATCAATTAAATCTAATTAACTATTATCTTCAATGAAAAATAACCTACTTAAGTGCTGTATGGCTCTGTGGTTGACTGCTTTATCCGCGGTGGCCATGGGGCAGACCATTACAGGAACCGTAACCGAAGAAGGCACTGATGCTCCTATCCCCGGAGTATCAGTTTTGATCAAAGGGACCTCCACTGGCACCGCCACAGATGTGGATGGTAATTTCACCATAGACGTGGCCGGGCCGGAGAAGGTATTAGTTTTTAGCTATCTGGGATTCCAAACTATAGAGGAAGCCGTTGGCAACAGGTCCACCATCAATGTCTCCCTGGCGGAAGATGCCGCAGAGCTATCCGAGGTAGTGGTCACTGCCTTGGGGATTGAGAGAAACGTGAAGGCACTCCAATACTCGGTGACCAACGTTGGCGGTGAGGATCTAATGGTTGCTCGGGAAAACAACTTGGCCGATCAATTGGCAGGTAGAGTTGCGGGGGTAAATGTAAGTAACGTAGCCTCAGGCCCTGCAGGTTCTTCTAGGGTAATCATTCGTGGCAATACCTCCTTGCAGGGTAACAACCAACCTCTTTATGTGATCGATGGTATTCCTATGGACAACACCAATTTCGGCCAGGCCGGGATGTGGGGTGGGGTGGATCAAGGTGACGGAATGTCCAGTATCAACCCTGACGATATTGAATCCATTTCCGTGCTGAAAGGAGCGAGTGCTGCCGCACTTTATGGTGCCAGGGCAGCCAACGGTGTAATCAATATCAAAACCAAAAGGGGCGAGGCCAGACAAGGCATTGGTGTGGAATTCAACTCTAACTTCGTGTTTGAAAGGATCAATGACCAAACGGAACTTCAGCGGGAGTTTGGCAGCGGTCGAGTGCAGGGAAGTGACCTTGCCACTGCCTCTCCACAGCGGCCCATGTCTTCCCAGCAGGGGTATGATTGGGGAACCCAGGCTTGGGGACCAAGAATGGATGGAGGTGATGTGGTTCATTTCGATGGAGTGACAAGGCCCTATCAACATGCAGGTGACAATTGGCACAGATTCTATGAAACAGGGGCTGCTTGGACAAACAGTATATCCCTCTCCGGTGGAGGTGAAAACCAGACTTTCAGGTTCAATCTTACCGACCTTAGAAGTGATGCCGTAGTCCCTAATTCAGGATTTGATAGGCTCAACATGTCCATGTCCACAAGTGGGAAGTATGGTGAGAGGTTGACCTTTGACGCCAAGGTGCTTTATTCTCATGAGGAAGCCAGGAACCGACCCAGCTTGTCGGATTCTCCAAATAACGCATTTCAGTCGATTTTTGCCTTACCCCCAGACGTGAATGTGCTTCACGGGATTGGGGATCCTTCCAATCCTGGGGTTATACCGAACGTTGGGAATCCCTTTTGGGAAAGGCAGGGTATTTCAAATCATGAGGCTTTAATGAACACTTGGGGTTTTCAAGAGAACGAGGAAATGCTAATGGTAAACAACCCCTGGGGACAAAATCCTTACTTTGCCACCCACCAGGTTTCCAGAGGGGATACCCGGGACAGGATCATCGCCTCAGGAAGTCTAAGATACGATATCACGGACCATTTGTATATATCTGGTAGAGGTGGAATGGACTGGTTTACCCGAAGGTTCCACGATTTGATCCCACAGGGTACTGGGCACACTCGAAACGGAGTCCTCACTGAGGGAGAGAATAGGGTGAGAGAGGTGAACCTCGAAGCCATGTTGGGTTATTCCCAAGAGTTTGACAGGTTTGGCGTGAATGCTTTTATTGGAGCCAATAGGATGCGTAGAGACAATGAAACCATTTCTGCCAATGGACAGGGCTTTAATGTCCCTTTTTTCCATGCCATCAATAACACCGTGACTAGAAATTTCGGCTATGGCTATGAGGGATGGGGCATCAACTCTGTATTTGGGTCTGCGGAATTCTCCTATAATAATGTGTTGTTCCTTACCGTGACTGGTAGAAATGATTGGTTTTCAGTAT
>PXCO01000110.1 GCA_003565295.1 Cyclobacteriaceae bacterium | reverse complement strand
AGAAATTTCGGCTATGGCTATGAGGGATGGGGCATCAACTCTGTATTTGGGTCTGCGGAATTCTCCTATAATAATGTGTTGTTCCTTACCGTGACTGGTAGAAATGATTGGTTTTCAGTATTGGATCCGGATAACAATAGTATTTTTTATCCATCCCTTGGAGGTAGTTTTGTGTTTAGCGACGCAATGGATAACCTTCCCACCTGGTTGGATTTCGGAAAGCTTAGAGCTTCCTGGGCGCAGGTGGGTAGTGCCACGGTAGCACCCTATCAAGTCAATAATGTTTATTCTCTGTTAGGTGCTCCAGCTATCAATTTTGATGGAAACCAGGTTCCAATGGGAACCTTCGCGACGGCGCAGGGCAATGCAGGAACCATACCTAATATAGGGCTGGTTCCCTTGATTTCCACCGAGACAGAACTGGGCCTTGATGTTCGCCTTTTTCAAAACCGCTTAGGAATTGACGTGACTTATTACCATCAAAGAAGTACGCAGGATCAGCTGAATGCACAGATATCCAGGGCTTCCGGGTTTGGTTCTACCCTGGTAAACGTGGGGGAAATGGAGAACAGGGGTATTGAAGTCTTATTAACAGGCTCTCCAATTACCGGAAGGGCAGTGAAATGGGACGTCTCCCTTAACTTTGCCAGAAACCGGAATGAGGTGATCTCCCTAATTGAAGGAAATGACCTCTTGAACGTTGAACAACCTAGGACCCAGACGGTATTTGTCCAACACAGGACGGGTCACCCATTTGGTGTGATAGCCGGTTGGGTACAGGCCAGAACTCCGGATGGACGCCTTATTTTTGAGGAAAATGGAGCGCCCGTACAATCGGAATCAATGGAAGTGATCGGGAACGGGGTGCCTGATTTCACGGGTGGCTTAAACAACTCATTTAGCTTTAAGGGCTTTACTATGTCAGCGTTGGTAGATTTTAGGGTTGGTGGTGACTTATATTCAGGAACCAACCTGAGGCTTACCCAATGGGGGCTTCATGAGCAAAGCCTGCAGGGAAGAGAAGGAGAGGATCCCTTGAGGGTTTCAGGTGTTGTCCAAGCAGGAGAAGATGCTGATGGCAACCCTGTTTATGAAGATATGGACAGGGAGCTCACCCCCGGGGAAGCCCAAAACTATTGGAACCAAATGGGGAACCGGGTGCAGGATCATTTTATCTATGACGGATCCTTTGCCAAGTTGAGGCAGTTTACCTTCGGGTACAATTTCCCGGCGACTCTTCTGGAAAGAACCCCATTTCAGACGCTCAACCTTTCTTTTGTGGGCAGGAACCTTTCCATTCTCTGGAAAAATGTGGAAAACATTGACCCTGAAGCCAACTACACGGCGGGGAATGCACAGGGTTTGGATTATTTCGGGATGCCGCAGACCAGGACCTTTGGGTTTAACCTGAGAGCGACGTTCTAATCACCATTGATCAAAAGAGAATATTATGAAGCTAATCAATAAAACCATTGGAATAGTAGCAGGTGCTGCGATCATGCTGGCTGCCTGCGATACCCAAGAATTACACGATTTGAACATTAACCCCCAGGCAGTGGATGAAATAGATGTAAATTTCATTTTTACGGCTGCGCAATTAGGCACCGCCTCGGGTGGTGCCGCCGGGGATAACCGGATCATCGATTGGAGGACCAATATTGGCATGGGGGCATACCTCATTCAGCACCTTGCCAATGCTGGAGGGGGGATTGCCCCTGGAGATAAGTACATAGAGAATTTCGAATCCAGCAATGCGCCATTTGAGTTCTTCTATGGAGATGCATTGAAGAATATTTCTGAAGTGTTGAGGCAAACTGGCCCAGGAGGCTATGAGGAAGGGACAAAGAACAATATGCGTCAAGCCGCCCGGATGATGAGGGTGCTAAATTTTCATAGACTTACCGATTTCTATGGGAATATCCCTTACTTTGAGGCTCTTGGCGGTATGGATGGGGTCTTTTTTCCCCGGTACGATACTCAGCCTGAGATTTATGCCGATATGCTGAACGAGCTGGCCGAGGCTACTGAGGCCTTGGATCCAAATGAACTGGATCAAGGGTTCTCCAATGCAGACCTGGTATTTCAAGGTGATGTGGAAAGATGGAAAAGGTTTGGGAACTCTCTTATGTTGAGGTTGGCCATGAGGGTATCAAATGTAGCTCCCGATATGGCCGATGAGTACGTGACCAGGGCAGTATCAGGAGGCCTTATGGAAAGCAATGAGGATAACTATTGGGTTCCAATGTCAGAAGGGCCAAGCCTTTGGATCAATCAAAATGGAATATCCAGGGCATTCTTTCCCGGGGACGGGGGGCAACCTGCTAATATGAGCGATACATTTATCAATTGGCTAAAGGCGGATGCAGAAACTGAGGATGAAGTTGATCCAAGGTTGATGATTCTTTCCGGGGGGATTGCCCGCTGGACGGCAAATGAATGGATTCCCATTAATACGGATCCCTTAGATCAGATTGGCATGCCCAATGGCTTCGATGCCGCAGGAATTGACGAGATTTTTGGCAGGGAAGTGGACGAGCAGGAAACATTTTCTAGAATAAATTACCAGCTATTGCAAAGGGATGCCCCTTATCTGTTGATGCATTATGCTGAAACTGCCTTTCTACTGGCAGAAGCCTTGGAGCGAGGCATAGGGTCAGGCATATCAGGACAGGCGCAAGATCACTATGAAAGTGGTGTTAGGGCCGCAATGCAGATGTACACCCCCTTTCACTCCTCTCTACAAGTGAGTGATGATGAGGTGGACGCTTATCTGGCGCGCCATCCCTATGGACAAGAAAAACCTGCCTTGGAAATGATCGGGGAACAGATGTGGGCAAGTAAATTCCTGAACTGGTGGGAAGCCTGGTCGGACTGGAAAAGAACCGGCTATCCAGAATTAACGCCAACAAATCACCCATTGAACATTACACAGGGCCAAATCATGAGAAGGTTGAGGTATCCTGCCCAAGAGGCTGCTTCTAATGAACATTTTGCGGAAGGCAGTACTCAGCCGGACACCTTTATGACCAGGGTTTGGTGGGACGGTGGATCCGCAGATTAAATTTCCGACCGGATTTCTTGAACAAAAAAGAGGTAAACTTTAAGGTTACCTCTTTTTTTTTTGCTATAACTTTTCAACTTGATAAAAAATATTAATATGAATTTTCCATGATATTTATGCTTATTTTAACCTCAATAAAAGAGGTTTTCTTGCTTTTTATTTTTTTATAATCGAGGGTATGTTCTCTAACTTAATTATTGGTATAGACCTAATTATCGAATTTTCAGCTAATTACTTTGGTGAATCTATTTTAATATAATAAAGGAAATAAAAGATTAAACATTTAAAATTTATATACCTGAAATTTCAACCATTTTAACAAACCTTCTTTATGGGAATATGATGATCGGATACCGCTCATACCATTAAAATTGTCATATCTAAAAAAAAAAGTAAATAGCTCTCTTTTTTTTTAGATTATTTAATTCTACCTTTTCGGTCAAAATGGTAGATATTTTTAACTATCACCTAGCCAATAAAATTTAATTTCACATAGGTGTTATATTAAGAATTAACAAAGAACCACCCGGTATTGCACCTTTATAGGAGTAGCTAAAAATATTGCGCCGTTCATAAAAAAATATGTCTTTATCAAATTACCTAAGTTTAAGTCAAGTTTAATCCAAAATGATCAATTATGAAAAACCTATTACTTATTGTAAGTCTGGGCCTGCTGATCAGTGTAAGCAGTTTTGTCCAGGCACAAACGGTGACCGGTAAGGTCACTGACGCAGTGGATGGTTCGCCTTTGCCAGGTGTATCTGTACTAATAAAGGGTACAGCCACAGGAACTGCGACGGATGTGGACGGAAATTACAGTTTGAATGTGAGCGGCTCGGAAACCGTGCTGGTATATTCTTACCTGGGATTTCAGACCATAGAGGAGACTGTGGGGAACAGAACCACAATCAACGTAAGTCTTAAAGAAGACGCTGCGGAATTGTCTGAGGTAGTGGTCACTGCCCTGGGTATAGAAAGAAATGTAAGGGCCTTACAGTATTCTGTTACCCGAGTGGGTGGTGAGGAATTTACCGAAGCCAGGGAAAACAACATTGCCAATCAATTGGCAGGTAGGGTTGCCGGGGTGAATGTAAGTAATGTTGCCTCAGGTCCAGCCGGATCCTCAAGGGTGATTATCAGGGGTAACACTTCTCTTCAGGGAAACAATCAGCCATTGTATGTGGTAGATGGCATCCCAATGGACAACACCAATTTTGGGCAGGCTGGTGTATGGGGCGGCTCTGATGGAGGTGATGGAATGACTTCGGTCAACCCTGACGACATTGAGTCCATGTCTGTGCTGAAAGGGGCAAGTGCTGCGGCACTTTATGGTGCCAGGGCGTCCAACGGTGTGATTTTGATCACTACCAAACGAGGAACATCAAGGAAAGGTATCGGTGTGGAATTTAACACAAATACTGTTTTTGAAAGAATTAATAATCAAACCGATTTGCAGCGGGAATTTGGTTCAGGTAGGTTTCAGGGAGATCAGCAGACAGGAGCGGCTGTAAGACCTACAAATGTAAGACAAGGATATGACTGGGGAACCCAGGCCTGGGGGGAAAGACTAGGATCTGGTACGGCTATGCACTTTGACGGAGTGGAAAGACCTTACCAGTATGCAGGAGACAACTGGAACAGATTCTACGAAACTGGTGCAGCTGTAACCAATAGCCTTTCCCTTGCAGGGGGTGGTGAAAACCAAACCTTCCGGTTTAATGTAACCGATCTGAGAAGTACATCAGTGGTTCCAAATGCAGGCTTTGACAGGTTCAATGCTACGTTGTCTACGAATGGGAAATTCGGCAAGCGAATTACATTCGATGCCAAGGTGATGTATTCGCGTGAAGACACTAAGAATAGACCTAGGCTTTCAGATTCCCCGGGTAATGCCTTCCAATCTGTTTTTGCCCTACCTCCCAACGTCAACGTGGAATGGGGAAAAGGAGACCCAAATCGCCTTGGAACAATTCCAATAGGTACGGATCCAATGTTATTAAATACTTGGGGCTTTCAGGAGCAAGAGGAGTATTTGATGGTAAACAATCCTTGGGGACAGAATCCGTATTTTGCTACCCACCAAATGGAAACTAATGATATAAGGGATAGAATCCTTGCATCAGGTAGCCTTAGGTACAATATTACCGACCATTTGTATATATCTGGTAGAGCAGGTATGGACTGGTTTACCCGTAGGTTTACCAATTTGACCCCTCAAGGAACCGGGTTCCAAAGGAATGGTACTCTCACTGAGGGTGAGAGGAGAGTAAGCGAAATTAACCTGGAAGCTATGTTGGGCTATAACAGGGAGTTTGGTGATTTTGGAGTGAACGTCTTTCTTGGTGCAAACCGAATGAGAAGGCAAGATGAAACCATTTCAGCCAATGGCCAAGGATTTAACGTCCCATTTTTCCATGCCATCAATAATACGGTGACCAGAAACTTTGGATATGGTTACTCAGGTTGGGGAATTAATTCCGCCTTTGGTTCAGCCGAGGTAAGTTATAAAAACTTCCTGTTTTTGACTGCTACTGGCAGAACGGATTGGTTCTCAGTATTGGATCCTGCTACAAATAATATCACCTATCCTTCCATTGGTTCCAGTTTTGTGTTCACAGATGCCATGAACGAACTGCCTTACTGGTTAAGTTTCGGAAAGATCAGGGCTTCATGGGCGCAAGTAGGTAATGCCACGGTAGGCCCTTACCAGATACAAAATGTATACTCATTGATCGGTGCACCGGCCATCAATTTTGATGGTAACCAAGTCGCCATGGCTTCCTTTGCCACTGCTCAGGGTAATGCAGGTACCATTCCAAACCGATTCTTGAGGCCCCTGACTTCCACTGAAACTGAGGTCGGCTTTGACGTGAGATTTTTGCAAAATCGGTTAGGCTTTGATTTCACCTATTATCATCAGAGAAGTACTGATGACCAATTGAACGCGCAGGTGTCTAGGACTTCTGGCTTTGGTTCCACCCTGGTAAATGTTGGCGAGATGGAAAACAAGGGTATAGAAATGTTGATCACAGGATCTCCCATCCGTACACAGGCCTTTAGTTGGGATGTTTCATTTAACATAGCCAGAAACAGGAATGAAGTTATATCCTTAATTGAGGGTAATGACATCCTTAATGTAGAAGAGCCTAGGACAAGAACGGTGTTTGTTCAGCATAGGACAGGCCACCCCTTTGGCGTAATTGCAGGTTGGGTACAGAAGAGATCTCCAGATGGGCAGTTAGTTTTTGAAGAAAATGGTGCTCCGGTACAGTCTGACCAGATGGAAGTCATAGGAAACGGCATTCCTGATTGGACAGGAGGTATCAACAACTCTATTACATTTAAAGGGTTTAATTTATCTGCCTTGATTGATTTTAGAGTTGGAGGGGATCTTTATTCGGGTACTAACGTGAGGT
>PXCO01000134.1 GCA_003565295.1 Cyclobacteriaceae bacterium | reverse complement strand
GCCGGTTAAGGTACGAATTCCCTGGAAGGCACTCTATGTATGGTTTTATGAACCATTTGACTTAGTTCCGTCCCACCCACTGTAGAAATCTGGTAACTTATTGACACCACCAAACCCAATGAGGCTTCAATCATATCGGGCAACCCCTCAAGTTTCCCAATTGAGGTGGCTACTGCACCCGGTTTTAGGCCAGGAATTTCCAGAAATACCGATTTCCCGTCCTCGGAAAGGCGAATGGATTCAACGTTTACCGGATCGGGTTTTGTCTCTCCTGGATTGTCCACAGAATAAACCTTTCCGCGAGTGCCATATTGACTCGTCCATGGATACGTCCATTTTTGTAGTTGAAAGTTTTCAACATTTGTCGCCACCTCTGGAACCAGTTTTTGGCTAAAGCGCAGTTCAATCCCTCCCGATTTGGTATTTACAGCTATTGGTATATCCAAAGGTTGCCCGGTATACCTGACCCGATGAAAAGACCCCCAATTTTCCCCTATGGATTGCCAGCTTGTCATCCCTGCGACATACAAATGACCATCTGTGTGAAACCGACCACGTTCTAGACCCGACTTAAACATGAGGGGTAAGTTTATATGAGCTCCCTGCCATACGCCGTCTACCTCCTCCTTTAATATCAGGGAAAGATTCGCACGGCCGTAGGAGGCTAGCAATAGATTGTCTTGGAGTTCTTTAGGCCATTTATCACTTGTAATAAACATGGGTTTGGCTGGGGAATTGTCCATATAATGAGGAGTCCATACAATGGGCAGTTCAAAGGAATCTGGATCTTTTTTTTGATGCGAAGCCGGAATAAATCCATGGAATCCTCCTTTTTTAATTCTATGCACTTTACTTGTAGGTACCCAATTCCCTTCGTTGTCGGCGTATATTATTTCACCTTCAGCGTTCATATCCATCCCATTGGGGTTTCTCAGGCCACGGGCAATGATTTCAAGGTTCTCACCATCCGGCGACAATTTAAAAAGCACACCGTGGTGGGGAGTGATCTCTGCGTTTTTAGAGGGCCCTTGCCCACTGATATAAGGAGGCCACGGGGTGGATTTGGCAAAGTAAAAATTCCCCTCCGAGTCCCTTTCCAGGTTTAAGGTAAAGGCATGAAAATTCGTTGAAGCCATAAGCTCATTATTGAAATTTTCATAATAATCCGCAAAACCATCCTTGTTAAAGTCATGAAGCCTGGTAATTTGGTCCCGTCCTATAACATACACTTCATCGTCTACTACCTTAACCCCGCTGGGCTGAAACAAACCGGTAGCGAAGCGGTGCCACTTCAGTGTACCCACCTCTTCCTTAATGCCTTCAACCAGCCACACATCACCACTTAGAGAAGCTACTGCAGCACGTCCATCGGAGAAGAAGTCCACATCCATCAACCGAATGAAAGAATTCCATGGGTTCTCCGCCGGCAG
Organism: Cyclobacteriaceae bacterium; assembly: GCA_003565295.1. Classification (GTDB taxonomy): domain Bacteria; phylum Bacteroidota; class Bacteroidia; order Cytophagales; family Cyclobacteriaceae; genus Pleomorphovibrio. The sequence goes on along the minus strand of PXCO01000134.1, from coordinate 5,111 downwards.
GGTGAGTTCATCTACAGCAAACACACCTTCTTCATCACCCATCACGGCTTTGGTTTGGAGTGTCTCCCATAGATCCGGCCCGGCTTTTTTAAATTCGGACAAATCGGGTAGTTCATTGGCTTTTTCAAGATATGACGCCAAATAATTCGATGCTTTACCCGCCAAAATCGGCCCGATTGAAAGCTTAAAATGACCAGCTTGGTTTAGTTCGGGAAGGTCAAGGATCAGATGACGGTTTTGTATTCTCCATTTAGCATCCAAAACTCCCTGCAGTCCTACCGTGCGGGTATTGTTCCCTACCTTAATTGTAATATACTCCTTTGATTTGTAAACGTCAACTGACTCAATTTCAGCATTTTCCGGTACCTGCAACACCCGCAAAGACAATGTCTCTGATGAGGGGTTCATATGAAATGTCCGGGTAAAGACAGGGTGGTCATCCACTAACTCAAAACCTGGCAATTCAAGGATTTCAGTATTACCTATTGAATAGGAAAAAAGGACATGATCGCCGTTGACATATAATCCCTTATAGTGGCCCTGATTTTTAGGGATGGGCCCATAGGGCCAAGATCTTGGATCCTTAAACTTCCCATCAAGTGACCAACCGGGAGTCATGCTTGTTTCGAAGTGGATAAATCCATCGGGGCTGGGCCAGTTCTCAAGCCCATCCCTTTCTAAGTACCAATGAAGAAACCCACCCGTCCAGGCACTCGCCACACGCAATAAATCTGTATCAAAAGTCATTACAGCCTGTGGATCTGTTCCTACCTTGACAGCGATCCCTTTATTCACAAAAATGCTACTCGCTGTAAGCGGGTCATAGGCTATTGTAGAGGTTACAAATGGCCCATGATCCATTGGGTTCATATTATCTGAAGGTTGAAATTGGGCCTTTAGAGGAACATACAAACCTACGTTTGCTATAAAAACGATAAGGGCACAATACAAAAGTCGTTTTGATAAATTTGCCATATGTCTTGCGGTAATCTCCTTTATTCTATACTATGATTACTCTTTGTTGGTATTATAAGATTGGGAATAATAAAGATATTACTCTGTTGAAATTAACCGTCCTTGCATTTGTGTCCAATGTGCAGAATAAGTGCAAATGTAGGGATAGGTACCGGGGGGCGGCACTTTGAAAGCAAACTCCACGGTATCACCTGGGTATGCCAATTCACTAAATGCGATAATACGGTCCATTTCATTTTCAGGGATCCAATCATTTGATATCGCCTGTAGGGCTGCTACCCCTACCTGACGGATGTCTGCCTCTTCTTTGACCAAGACGATGTTATGACTCATGTCACTTTCATTGATGTATCGGATACGTAAGGTGGAACCAGCTTTGGCTTGAATCTCGGTCACGGAATAATTCAAATCAATCCCTGTTGATAAGATCTCTAATACAGTAGTATCCGCAAACACGGTAAGATTTTCCCTAGTGTCGAAGGAAACGTTTTTTATACTCAAACTACTTGAACAAACCGAAATATCTATTTCTTCCTCACCTTTGTTGGAGAGGATAATAAAGGAAATGAAAAGTAAACCGAAACATGATAAAGCTACGACTCTCATAAAATACAATTTTCTAAACTAGATACTATTGGTTATGAATGATTTTCCCTGATCGCTCCTTTGGGAAATTATTCTTTTTGCACCAACTCCCTTTGCCCATTTTCCGCAATTTTCTTAATTTTTTTTCATTTCTGCATTTAATTATGGCTTAGAGGATGAGAATTCAATCCTTTCCATGGAATCTAACCCATATTGGTAACTTAGATTGTTCTCTTGTTTTCTCAATACAATCTTAAGGAAGTATTTAAAAACCTTTAAAACATCGTATACCGTATACATAAATCGACAGGATAAAAGTATAAAAATAACTTTGATGATCAAACTATATTAATTTTTTTTGCATTCATTATTCAAAGATTTTATTAATTACGCCAAGCGTAAAAGTTAACCTAAACTTCGGTTAACAGGGGACAAACCGCAATTACCTTATTTATCAACTGTCCATGAGAATAATCATGTGCAGGAATTGTTGGTATTCTTGGTGAAAAGTTGGAATTACACCTATCCTATCATTCAGGTAAACAGCAAAACTCTCGATGGCGTTATCCACCTACTGAGCCAGGGTCCAGGTAATGATGGGCTCATCAACATGCTATCTTACGGCCTTCTCAATACCAGTTTCCATCTTCCCAGGGATAGAACACCGAGGAATTCTTTTGATTAAAACCCCATAATTGGAGAGACTTTGAATAATTTCCCTAGACCACCTTAACCACAATACGCTGAAATCTTGTAAGAGGCTGTCTCCCCATATCAGTAACCTCAAGTATTATGTGGAATGTATCACCCGGTTCAGCATCGGAAGGCACAATGAAAAAGGCCTCTTTGCTGTTTTCGTTTTCAATCGTCACATTATTTTCATAGGTGCCTGGCTCAACATACTGCCACCAATAATAATTCAGCTGATCCCCATCAGGGTCGGTGGCGGTACCACTTAACTTCACCACTTCACCAATGCTTGCATTCAGGTCATTAGGATGATTCAGTTTCACAACTGGGGGATGGTTGGCATTTTCGTAATCCTTGACACACCATTCAGCCCTTGCTGCAAAATCATTCTGAAGCATCGGTATCCACCTCATTTGAGGATAAGAGGGATTCAATTCATTCGTGTAGGAATTCAAATCAGTAACGGTTGGTACATCTTCCCAACTATCAGCCCATACGCCGGGGTTTATTTGAGACTGCTCAAAACGACCACCCAACCCTCCAAAACCCGGATTATCGACATGCCTCAACCCAACCCTAAAATCCAAAACATATAACCAAGCGGGAGAATCCCACTCCGAAATTAAATCATACCTGATATGGCCCCTGGTTACATAATGAGGAGCTAATTCAAAGTCATGGTAATTAACATCATAATCACCCTCAACCGGCTGTCCGTCATCATACGTAAAATATCTTGCCAATAAGGGCCCGCGGTTATATTTAATGTTCTCCCTGAACCAGTTTCCATCCATATATTGATGAAACTGCTCCGGTGCAATTTGTCGCCAATTATAGGCAAACCCTTTTGGCTGGGAATGGTTGTAGATGGTTTTTATCCCAGGCCAGTTTGGGAGTATATATTCTTTAAAAGTAACATCCTGGTCCAGGATAATATAGACAACTGCCTTATCAGAGACTTTTGCATGGATATCCTGCCATTGTGTAGTCCCTTTGTACTTCTCCTCAATCGATTTTAACGCACGGGCTAGGGTATTGGTGCCGCCCCACACCTGCACATAAACCGGACCAGGTTTGTCATCCAGCAATATCTCCTTGATCAGTTCCGATCCTGCTGTCACCTTTTCCATTTCCCCCTCAAAGTCAATATTTCCAATTCTAATTAGGTTTTTGAGATATTCGGGTGATGGGTATGTAGCATCATGTAAAAGGAGATTATCGTATACCTCCGCATAGAGATTGATAAAGTCCTGCATCCAAGTTGTACCGGTCCATCTCAGTTCGGTTCTTTCACCGTAACTTCTAGCAGTATTCGGCATTCTTGAGGTAAACAATGTACGTTCACCATCACCTGCATAATGCCATTGCGAACTGCTGTAAACAAGCCCTTCAATATCGAACTCATTGGCATAGAGAAGAAATCTGATGAAACCATTCATATCATCTACCTCACCATCAGTTGTTATGATAATACGGGGCTTTACCTCCTCCGAGGTCAGGTTGGGTTTACATCCAGCAATAAAAATAACAACATAAAACATCAAACTTCGCATCTTTTCCATCTTCTTTGATTTTTTGATTTTAAAAAAAATTCTGGGTTTTGCTATAAATTTTCTCTCATGCATTTAAATTCCCCTAAGCTTCCCGTCTAAATATTTTGGTGCAGGACCACTTAACTCCTTCTTGCCTTGCCTGCGGCAGATTGGCTTTCTTTGTTTTTATGCCACCTTAATAAGACTCCGTTGTATCCGGCTTGCCAAAGTATCAAACTTTATCCAACCTAATAAAGAAAAACTAATGATTCCTGGGACTAGCTATATAATTTTCCCTTTTTGCATTATTGCCTGATCCCAAGATAAAACCCCTCCAATATAAGCGCCCCCACCGTGGCCCCGGCATCTACAGCTCCAATTGACTTTTCCTGATAGTAGGCCGCCCTGCCGTGCTGTGCCTTCATGCTCTTGGTTTTCTCAACTCCTTCCCTGGCTGCCTTATGGGCCATTTGTATCCCGTCAGCTAAATTTTTGCCGACGCGCCCCGGGCAGCCGCGAGGATGGCATTGCTGGCTTCAGTGATAACCGATTCTGTGTCAAACCATCCGTCGCTGGAAAGGCCCACACTTCTCAAAGGTTGTTTGGCTCCGCGAAAAACCATTGGCACCCGTTCACCAGGCAACCCGCTCTGTTGCGCCAAATCAAGGACATTTAGAATCTCTCTATAACTCCTATCTTCGGAATCCCAACCATGAGTTAAACGTGGTTGATCCGCATCAGCCCATTTAATCCACCCAGAGCTGGTGATAGCCAAAATGTCCAGCTCACTGAACACCGCGTAGGCAATGGCGTGCTGGTCATCGATTTCGTTAGCGGTATCGGTGTCGAAAAGGACCTGCGGCAAGTGCAGTGTTTCCGGGGTGTGGACCCGCGCCAGAGCTGAACAGGAATTGTTACCCGTGCTGTTGCTTACGGTCAATGTCACCCGATTAATACCTGCTTTGCTAAATTGTTTAGTTATTTGCTTGCCCATCGCAGTGCTGCCATCGCCAAAGTCCCAATGGTAGTTACCAATGGATCCGTTGGAATTGCTTGCGTCAAATGTGACCGGATTTCCCTGGAGCACGCTTCCAGACAAGGGAGTAATTTGCGCTTCGATGGTAGGGTGGATGGTGACTCGCTCTACTACGCGCGCTGTTTGCCCCGCACCGGATAGAGTTAGTATGACATCGCAGGTTCCCGCATTGGCGAAGGTATGTATATTGCCGAAGATTGTCGCATCGAGCAGGAGGTTGTGCTCCCGGTGATTAAGTTGGGAGGATTCCTGCGCAGGGGACGTGGTGCCGGCAAGCACGTAATTGTCCATAG
>PXCO01000167.1 GCA_003565295.1 Cyclobacteriaceae bacterium | reverse complement strand
CCCAGTAATTATCGATTTCTTCCTGTGTTTCACAATAAACAATCAATGAAATAGCCTCATTGAAGGTGAATGCATGCTCCTGCGCACTGTCCATGGCTGCAAACCATACTCCCTCAAGCCTAAAGTCGGTGAACATTATCGTTCCTTCTTTATCCGGCTCCATGCCTTCAGGATACCGCGCAATAAGTCCACGGCTGGTATCATTAAATATTGACAGGTAAAAATCAGTAGCTTCCTCTGCCTTGCCACACTTGTCCCCGGTGAAAAGTAGGGAAGGAATGATTTTAGGCCGTGGTTCTCCGGCTGGGTCTGTTAGTATGAGCTGCCAGGATACCCCAAATTTATCTTTTATCCAGCCGTATCGTTTACTGAAAGGGTAGGCTTGCAACGGCATCAGCACAGTACCCCCATTGGAAAGTTTGTTCCATAGCTCATCAAGGTGTTCACCTGCGTTATCATCGCTTAGAGGGTCAAAGTTCACAAAAAAAGAAATGGAAGGGTTTAGGGTAAATGCCGGCCCGGCAGAAATCGCCATGAACGAAAATCCGGATAATTCAAAAGAAACGGATTCCACATCACCCGATGGAGTACCATGGATGGTATGGATACCCGAAATTTTTGAATTGCCACCGAATGCGGAAACGTAAAATTCAGCGGCTTCCTTTGCCTGGGTATCGAACCAGAGGTGTGGGACAATTTTTTGCATGTCATTTTAATTTTTTATTAAATCATATATCCTCACCACTGAGGATTTGCAATCTTGGGTCTATTTGTCATTTATATGATGTTGTCCATTAACCTGCTTCAACAAGGTATCCATCAGCTTGTTAAGAAGGTGGCAGAACAAAATTACCAGATTCAAAATAAAGATAAAGGGTGCAAAAACGACAATATGTGCGGTGGATTACGACCACGTAATCTTAATTGGAACGATTGCGAATAGGGTAGGATCAACTTGGCCCTTTTAGTACTAGTAGGGTTTCTTTTTATTTGTATTCATCATGCATACGCCACCACTGGTAGGGTGGGGTCTGGGGCCACCCTTCAGGGGAATCTTCCCAAGTCTCTTGCCGTCCATAGGGCGTAATGTCTAGCAGCCTGAAGTGGGTATCGAACAATTCCCCTCCCCGCCCTGTAGTGTAATACGTGCGATACACCCTTTTTTTATCATCACGAATGAAAACATTCACTGCAAAACCCCTGCCCGCACCGAATGCGTCGGCAAATCGTCTATTTTTATCAGTATACCAGGGGGCATTCCAACCCATCCGCTTTTGGAGGGCCACAATTTCCTCCTGTGGCGCCGGTGAGGTAAACACAAATGTAGTATCACGTTCGTTTATGTGGGTCAGGTTGTGGCCGATGTTGTCCATCACCATTGAACATCCAGAGCAGGGTTTTGCTTCAGGTTCCAGCATCGCACAGTAGACGATCAATTGCCGTCTTCCGTCAAACAGGTCATACAGAGTAATATCCCCGTCTTTTCCATTAAATGTATATTCATCCTCCACCAGAACCATAGGTAGCCTACGACGTTCGGCCGCGATGGCATCCTGTTGTCTGGTTATCTCCTTCTCCTTCGCAAGGAGTGTTTGATAGGCTACCAGCCACTCATCGTGAGAGGAGATAGGGGGCAAAGAACTGCTTTTTTCGAAAATCTTCATGTGTTTATATTTTTTTTCAGTGGTCATTACCTGCCCCTGCCTGTCCCGAACTCGATTCGGGGAACTCGATTCGGGGATCTTTTTTCGGGAGAATCTCGCTTTACCCCGGATAGCCCCGAGCTATCGGAGGGGATCCCTCCATGTGAGGTTCTCCTCATGCCCTGACTGCCGTCAGGACAGGCTCGATTTCATGATGCTGCGTTTCCTTCATAATTAATCATCCATTGAATACCGAATTTGTCGATACACATTCCGTACTTTTCAGCCCAGAACTCTTTTTTCAATGGGATCTCCACCTTGCCCCCTTCCGAAAGCCCTTCAAAAACCTTTACCGCTTCTTCTCCATTTTCAGGTATTAGGGTGATATAAAAGTTGTTGCCAATATTAAGGGGTGGCCCCATTGATGCTACATGATCCGTTCCCATCAGAGTGGTATCTCCCAGAGAAATGGAGATATGAGCTATTTTATTGAGATCCGTTTCGGAAATTCCCATCGGATTGCCTTCAATCTCTCCAAATCGGAGGGTTTCTGTTATTTCGGTATTCAGAATAGTTTTATAGAAATTAAAAGCTTCTTCTGCATTTCCATTAAAGTATAGATAGGGTTCTGCTCTTTTCATGGTGGATTGTTTTTTTCTGGGTTTCGCTGATTTATTGAAAATTCTAACTTTAATAAAATCACCATTTTTGGTTGGCCATCTTTTGGCGTCGGTCTAGTTCCATTTCGCTCGGCAAGGAACTGGCAAAGTTGCCACATTTTATAGCACCATCTGGCACATAGGTACTCATTACCACACCGGTAGGCGATACCTGACTGTGTACTAACTTAAATGCTGAAGGCTTTGCAGTTTCGCTGAAAAGGCGCTTTCCCCGCCCCAGTATGACCGGATAGGTCCAGATGTTGTACTCGCTGATGAGCGAGGCAGCTTGGAGTGTTTGAATCAGATTACTGCTTCCAATAATTTGAAGATCCGGACCCGGCTGTGACTTTAGCTCGAGTATTGCAGATACCACATCTCCTTGAAGAAGGATCGAATTATTCCAATGGAGCTTTGACCTGGTCTGTGATGCGACATACTTTTTTGCCGCATTGAGGGTATTCGCAATAGGGTGGTCATCCGGCTGGAATGGCCAGTATGCTTCAAAAATTTCGTAGGTCCTTCGGCCCAGCACCAATTCCCGGTCCTTCCCGTCAAATCCGGATGAAGATAGATCCATGCCGGCGTCGGCATATTTGAACATCCAGCCGCCATGGCCAAAACCACCAGTGGGATCTTCCTCCTGCCCACCTGGTGCCTGCATTACCCCGTCTAGTGATACAAAAGTACTAGCGATAAGTTTTCTTTGAAGGTTATTTTCCATTGTAGAACACATTCCATTTATGGCCGTCTGAGTCGGCGAACCCGCAGCCGTACCAGCCATTTAGCATTTTCGCAGGTTTGGAGAACAGTGAGCCGCCTGCCGCTTTTGCCTCATTGGCCCAGGTTTCCAATTCCTTTCGATTTCGGATGAATGATTTGGTTTTACTCATATTTTTGAAGTTGTTTTTGTTCCTACAAGCCATAAATTTACTGTGATCCAATTTATTACCTTTTCAATGTGTCTGTTTATGAAGTGGTTATACAAATGTAGGTGATTGCTGCTTCCCATTCCTTGTGCATTAGCGACATTGTCAAGGGGCAATTACGACAGGTAGGGGTTGATTTTGAATAAATTTGTTAGCCTATTTTTATTCCTAGATAATCGAAAACTCTACTTTGATTTTTTCTGCCCCGACCAAAATAATAACTTTGCTGGTCCTAAAAATTAGTAACCCTACTTGCAAGATGAGTTAAGTGATTTTGAAGCAAATTTATATTAGAATAATTTTCTTAGGATTTAGTTGGGGTATTTCATTTGAGGGATCAGCTCAAATCGATAGTCTAAAACCTATTGATCTTGAGCATTTTGAGGTTCGGGGATATAGGGAATTGCCTACGGTAACGTCCTTGCTTGAACGTTCTTTTTTGATGCCTATAGGAGGTAGAAAAACAGAGGTGGTCTCCATAGCGGATTTACCCGCAAATATCGCAGAAAAAACGGGTAGGCAGGTTTTTGCCCAAATACCAGGGGCCTTTGTGTACGATATGGATGGTGCCGGTAACCAGGTAAACCTTTCTGTGAGGGGTCTGGATGCCCACCGGAGCTGGGAATTTAACGTGCGGCAAAACAACATCATTACCAACACGGACATTTATGGTTATCCCGCTTCCCACTATTCTGCACCCATGGAGGCTGTAGAAAGTATTCAACTTATAAGGGGGACTGGGGCCTTGCAGTACGGACAGCAGTTCGGTGGACTATTGAATTATGTGTTAAAATCCGCAGATACCACCAAGACCATTGGGTTCGAAAATTTGACCTCTGGGGGTTCTTTCGGCCTTTTTTCTTCCTTTAATGCCATTGGAGGGAGAAAGGGGAAATGGACATATTATGCCTATTACCAAAAAAGAGTATCAAATGGGTACAGGGAAAATGCCAGGTCCGAAAGTGATGCACAGCATATTTCTGTTGAATTTGCTGCAAACGAAGACATAACCATTAAAGGGGAGTTATCCAGAAGCACATACCTACACCAAATTCCCGGGCCACTCAATGATCAAATGTTCGAAGAAAACCCCAGGCAGGCCACCAGGTTCCGAAATTTCTATACCCCCGAAATTTGGGTGCCAGCACTCACGATTGATTGGAACATGGGTGCCAACACCAAATTCCAATGGATAAGCTCTATGATTATTGGATCGAGAAGCTCCGTAGTTTTCCCGGGAAATTCCCTATTGGAGGACCGTGTCAATCCGAATACACTGGAACTAACCCCTAGGGACGTGGCCATACACTATTACAATAGCCGCACCTCAGAGGCCAGGGTTTTGCATAATTATAAATTAGGGGGAATTAATAATGACCTTAGTGTTTCCATCAGGTATTTCAATAATACCAATGACCGAAACCAAAGAGGGATTGGAACAACGAATACCAACTTTGATCTCTCGGTACCCGGTGGCTTTGGCCGGGAACTTACTCTTCACAGCCATAGTTTGGCTTTTGCCATTGAAAACCAATTCTTTCTCAAAGATAATATCACCCTCTCACCAGGGCTCAGGTACGAAAGGGGAAACTCCACGATGAATGGTAGGATAGACTATTTGGAAGAAAGGAAAGTACCCCAAAATATCCCCTATAACTTCCTTACTCTTGGTATTCATGGTCAATGGTTTCACGAAAGCGGGACAAGAATATTTGGAGGCATATCCCAGGCCAATAGACCCGTGTTGTTTCAGGATTTGGTTCCTGGGGATCCCTTTGCAAGAATCTCAGAAAACCTGGAGCATTCCCTCGGTTATAATGCTGAGGTAGGGATAGAAAACAGAAAGCATCCCAAGTTTAATTATAGCCTGACTTTCTTTAGGACCTATATAGGGAATAGAGTAGGAAACATCATTGATGTAGAGGATGGGCAGACTTTTGTGACCAAAAGCAACTTTGGGAACAGTATGAATGATGGGCTGGAAGTTTGGCTAAACTATGCTTTGATAAATGCTGGGCTAATGAAGGTTTCTGTATTTAACGCCACCTCTTACATGAACGGCCGCTATGTGGGAGGATCGATACCAAGTGGGGCTGAAAACATTTCCATCATAGGAAACCGCATCGAATCAGTGCCCGAATGGATTGTGAGAAGTGGTGTAACCCTTGAAATGGGGAGGTTCAAATCCTTGCTTCAACATCAATTCGTTAGCGAGACTTTTGCTGATCCCTTAAACACACGAATTCCCTCCCCAGATGGTGCAGTGGGCTTGGTTCCCGCTTACCATGTATTGGATTGGAATAGCAGTTTTCGCCTATCCCCACAACTAGTACTTAGGTTCGGGGTCAACAACTTGCTAAATAGCCAATATTTTACCAAAAGGCCTACCATGTATCCCGGTGCTGGGATTTGGCCATCGGATGGAAGGGGTGTGGTGGGTGCAGTTCAATTTAAATTATGATCTAACATTTCGCAATGCACTTGTGGGGGATAAAAAAGAATGAACCAAATAGATATACCAATCCAATAGTACTAATGGAGTAGCTGTGTTGTTATGTGTGTCATCAATCCTGACCCTTACCCCAATCCACGAGGGCATTTGTCAATACAAAAAGAGTTTTGTGGGTTCGTCCTACTTTATTAAATATACCGCAACTTCAATTCCCATGTCCTTCCCCCAGCTAGACGGTAGGTATCCCAACCATCTACCCCGGTGGAGACTTTCTCGATTCCCTCGGGCAGACGCTCCCTTGATGAAACTACAAGGTTAACGTTGGATGCTTCTGGAAGGGTTAGTTTTAAAGTCCTGCTCCCTGGTTTCCCGGAAGCCTCAAATCTCAAGGGGCCTTTTGAAGTGTGGTAAGTCAATCGCAAACTCTCCAACGAAGCCAACTGAGGCTTAATTTGTACCAGGCTGCCCCCGGGGTGGAGCATGGTGATACCGGCAAAACACATATAGCTGGCAAAGAACGGCGCTATCCCGGAGTGGCTCAATTGGCTTTGGGTATCCTTTTCTGCTTTCCAACTTTCCTGAATGGTGTTGTTTTCCTTCACCGAGAGCATCTCCAACCATCGAAACCCGAAATCATCCATGATCTCCTGTGTGTCTCCTAAAGCGGCCCATGTCCAGTACAGCCAAATCACATTGGCCGGATAGCACCTCCCCAATCTTTCAGGCTTGCTGGCCAATTCCATTTTTATACTTTCCAAAGTGGAGTCAGGAGCAAACCCTCCCAAAACCCAGTGGGCCAAGGATCTCTCACAGGTTCTTTTTTCACCGTCTTCACCTACCCAGGGTAGGTTTATGATAAGCAGTTTTTCCTCTGGAGAGTAAAAT
>PXCO01000196.1 GCA_003565295.1 Cyclobacteriaceae bacterium | reverse complement strand
TGAAAACCTTCGAGGTCGAAAAAAGACCTCAAAGGTTTCGTGCACTGGACCTTTGGGGTTTTCCCAAACCCCGAAGGTCTTTCCCGGAGGCTGCATATCAATTAGAGACGCCCATTTTGCGGACGTAGAAAACCCTCGAGGTCGAAAAAAGACCTCAAGGGTTTTTAGGGTGTTATAACTACATCGCCATAAAAATTTTATCCATGTCAGAAACACTTCGCATTCCCGTATTTGTAGCCCTTTGCCTTTTGGTACTGCTGTGTGGCTGCCGCTTTCCAGGGGGAAGCACGGTGAAGGAAATACATGTGGCACCCGAGGGAAGCAAGACTTCTCCAGCGCCCAAGTTTAGCAGCTTGGAGGAGGCCTTGGCAGAAGCCGTGGGGTTTCTTTCCGGGGGAAGCAAAAGGGAGGCAAGGGTGATTTTGCACAAGGGCACCTATTATCTCCGGGAGCCCCTGCTCTTAGATGATCCCGCCCTTAATAATCCCCGAAACCACCTGCTCATAAAGGCGGCAGAAGGGGAGGAGGTGCTGCTCTCCGGGGGCCTGCCCCTGAAGGAAGGATGGGTCAAAGCAGAAAATCGCCAAAATGGGCAGGTGTGGAGCTATGCCCTTTCCGCTGAAGAAGCCAGGGACGCCAGGCAGCTATTTTTAGACGGGGAAAGGGTGCCCAGGTCAAGTTCCAAAAGGTTTTTTACCGCAGGGCCCTGGAAGGAATATGCCCCATTGATCAAACGTTTCGATTTTCAGGGGGCATCCCGGCTTAAGCGGGAGGATATCAAGGCCTTTGCAGGATTCACTTACCAGGGGAGAGATTTGGAAGGGCTCAGCGACCAGACCAATGCGGAGGTGCTGGTCCACCACAGTTGGGAAAGCTCCTGGCATGAGATCGTGGAAATCAACCCGGGGCGGAAAGAGGTATTGCTGAGTAACCCTTTCAGGTATCCGGTGAGTTTTTTTAGCCCGGAGTTGGCTTACTATATAGAAAACAGTGCTGATTTTTTCACCCAAGCGGGCACCTGGATGACGGACAGGTCCGAAGATAAGTTGCTATATCTGGCCAGGGAGGGAGAAGATCCCAACGCCATGCCTTTTGTACTGGCAAAGCTTCCGGTGTTGATGGAGATTAAGGGAGAGCGGGGGCAGAAAGTCCATAACATACATTTTGAAGGGATCCACTTTGCCCATTCTTCTTATAGGTGGGGGATCAATGATATAGAGACCGCCATCCGTAGGGAGATGGAGGAGCGCTACTCCTGGTTGGATTTCGGGAAGGGTTACTCCTCTGCACAGGCGGCTCCTAATGCCGGAGAGGCCATCCTTGTGGAATATGGGGACCACATTGGATTTGACCACTGCATCTTTTCAAATATGGGGGCCTATGCATTAAGGCTAGGCAGGGGCAGCGCAAATTCCGGGGTTCGGCATTGTGAGTTTTACGACCTCGGGGCGGGTGCCATACTGCTGGGTATGAGCATTCGGAATGTGAACCCGGACAGGGTGCCAAAGGAAGATTCTCCCCACCACAACCTGTTGGAAGAAAATATCATCAGAGAAGGGGGGAAGATACATCCTTCAGGGGTGGGGATAGGGATCATGCAAGCCCACAAAAATACCGTCAGGAACAACATTATCCATGATATGCCCTATTCCGGCATCAGCATGGGCTGGACCTGGAATGATGCCTTTAATTATACCAAGGATAATTTGATCCAGGGCAACCATATTTTCAGGGTGATGCAGTTGTTGGCAGACGGAGCCGGCATATATACCCTGGGTGACCTTGCGGGGTGCAGGATTGAGGGGAACTTTATCCATAGTATCAAGCGCTCCGATGTGGCGGTGGGGGCAAGTGTGAACGGCCTGTTTTTTGATCAGGCAAGCAGTGGTTTAGAGATAAGGGATAACCTGGTGGAAGGAATTGATGGACTGGCCTATAAGTTCAATAGGGCAGAGGCTTCATCCATGATTTTTTTTAACAATCTATTTGATGGGAAAACCCAATAATTTTCGTTTTTTTGTAAATGCTTACAGAAATTCAGAATCCTTGCTTAAATTTGAGTGAAATACAAAATCGTACATAGGGAATGTGTTTTTTTAAAAAGGGGAGATTCATCCTATCCTTTGCTTTCAAAATGTTTTTTCAATAATTGACTTAAAAACCCGAAATTAAAAAGTGATACGCAGTTTATTAATCAGTAAGTTTTTATGAAGATTTCAAATATTTGTTGTATAGGTGCCGGCTATGTGGGGGGGCCTACCATGGCAGTGATTGCAAAGAAATGTCCCCATATCAAGGTGACGGTAGTAGACATCAATGAGGCGCGGATAGCCGCCTGGAACGATAAGAATGTAGAGAACATCCCCATTTACGAACCGGGGCTGAGCGATATAGTGGCCGAAACCAGAGGGAAGAATTTATTTTTTTCCACGGATGTGGACAAGGCCATAGATGAGGCGCAGATGATCTTTATATCTGTGAACACCCCCACTAAAACCTATGGAGAGGGAAAGGGCCAGGCGGCTGACCTGAAGTGGATAGAGCTATGCGCCAGGCAGATCGCCAGGGTGGCGCAGGGGGACAAGATAGTGGTGGAGAAGTCCACCCTTCCTGTGAGGACCGCCAGTACGCTCAAGGATATCCTTACCCATACCGGAAACGGGTTAAACTTTCAGATACTCTCCAATCCGGAGTTCTTGGCGGAAGGTACCGCAGTGGAAGACCTGTTAGCTCCTGACAGGGTGCTGATAGGCGGTGATCAGACCCCTGAAGGAAAGGTGGCCATACAGGCCCTAGTGGATATATATGGGGCTTGGGTCCCCAGGGACAGGATTTTGACCACCAACGTATGGTCTTCCGAACTCTCAAAGCTTACCGCCAATGCCTACCTTGCGCAGCGGGTTTCCAGCATTAATGCCCTGTCTGAACTATGCGAACATACAGAGGCGGATGTAAACGAAGTGGCCAGAGCCATTGGTACCGATAGTAGAATAGGGCCCAAGTTCTTAAAAGCCTCCGTGGGATTTGGGGGCTCTTGCTTTCAGAAAGATATCCTGAACCTTGTCTATATTTCCCGTACATATGGGCTTAATGAGGTGGCGGACTATTGGGAGCAGGTCATCATCATGAATGACCACCAAAAGCGAAGGTTTGCCAAGAAAATCATCCGCACGCTGTATAATACCGTGAACGGCAAGAAAATCACCTTCCTGGGATGGGCCTTTAAAAAAGACACCAATGATACCAGGGAATCTGCTGCCATTTATGTGGCGGACCATTTGCTCAATGAGCAGGCTCATATCGATGTGTATGACCCCAAGGTAAAGGAGGAGCAAATCTACGCAGATATGGATTACCTGGGCACCAGGCATTCCGAAGATAATCGGAAGTTCATCAACGTGGTAAATGACCCTTACGAAGCCTGTAAAGACGCCTACGGCATTGCCGTGTTGACAGAATGGGATGAGTTTAAGGCTTACGATTGGGAGCGCATTTATAAAAATATGCAAAAACCTGCCCATATCTTCGATGGCAGAAACCTACTGGATAAGAAGAAACTGAGCGAGATCGGATTCCAGGTTCATGCCATAGGCACTGCGGACAACTATAACCTGGTATAAGGAGCCAGTTACAAGCATTGACATGCACCCTCTTCGTAAAGCGGAGAGGGTTTTTTTATGCTTAAAGTATTAAGGCTACCCTAAAAGTGCTGTTGACGGAAAACCGCTGTTGACTGGGTGCAATTCCGGGTTCACGCACATAGGTGGGATGGTGAAAGTTGGGGTTGTTGGCCGTCACCCCCCTTAGTATGCCGGAAATTAACAAATTACCCAGGTGTTTTTCATACACCACCCCTGCTGCCAAGTCCACCCAGGGCCGGATATGCTCTCCCCCGGCATGGGCATGCCTATAAAAGTTCTGCTCCCTGGCAAAACGTTCCAGCCTGATGCCCAGTTTATCCATATCCTCGATCAAGCTGACTTCAAGCTGGTAGAGGTTCCCGCTGTTGCCCGTACCGGGGCCCAGGATCTGTCCCCTATTGCTCAATCCATGCCTTACCTGGTAGTTGTCGTAAAGCCCATAGGTATAAAATGGAACGTCTCCCGGCCATCTGACCATTGCATTTATGCTGTTTTCGGTGTGGAGCATCTCAGACCTTACCTCCACCATTTTATTTTTGGGCAGGGGAATGTATTTTGAAAATCCCAGAAGATATCCCCGGCTATGCTCAGGGTTGAGGACTAAATCCCTCCAGGTGAGGGCGTGGTCATTCCGGATATACTCGGCATAAAATTTAAATTTTGCCTCGGGTATTACCCATCTCATAAACACGGAAATATTTTGTGCTTCCCTCAGATCCACATTTTCTTGAACGCCTTCCCCCTCCTTAGGTAAGGGTGCGAAGAGAGGAAAATAGGCCCTAATGTTGGATCTCATGTCCTCCCGGTATACCTGAAACATTCTATTTGCACCTAGAGAAAGACCCGGTAGAAAACGGGGGGAATAAGTTATGGAAATTCCCGTGAAATACCTCCAATTATCCTCTGTCATCGGCCTCCAAACCGATTCATAGGCTCCGTCACTATAGTGGGTGAGTCCTGACCCGGTTAGGCCGCCCACAAAATATTGCCCCTCGAAATTGCCCAAGAATGTACGGGCGGGCCTGGTGGTCTTTAAAGTGAAATGGGGAAATCCCGGGGCATTATTACCCATCAGCAGTGGCTGAAACTGGCCCGGCCCCCACCAGAAATTTTCCGTGGATATACCCCCTGCAAAGCTGCCCAGGTGATAGAGGACGTGGCTATTTCCCGGCAGGATGCGGGCTATATGGCCTTTGCCGTGCCTAATCGGCGAATCCACCCCATCTATGGTAACCCTTCTCCGCTGGAAGAAGGACCTGGGAGCATGGGGCGGATACTCCTCAAAAGGGAGGTTTTGTGCAAGATGCAACTGTGGATAAAGCTGTATATGCCAGTTCCCCCACTTTACCGATGCCCCAAACTCCCTCACCGACTGAACCCCCCGTGCCGGAATCATGGGGCTGACCCCATGCAAATAGGGAATGCCGGATTCATACCTTAGTGTATATTGCAAAGGCAATGCATGTATTTCCAGTTTTTTGGTCTTTTTGCCAAGATGAGGCCAGACAGGCCGATAGCTTGATGCTGTATCCACTAAATAAGTGCTTTCTGCAGCCTCAAAAACTTTCTGGGTATGTATGGGGAAATAGAGGAATGAAAAGTCGGTCTCTAGTGTGTTGCTCACCTGCCTTCTTTCCAGATAATCCCTGAGAATAGGGAAAGTAGTTGGGATGTTTTGGGCGCCCAGATCGCTTGCTAGGCACAATAACCCAATGAAAGCCAGGCACAATTTTCCTGAAGGCGCGAGTAGGCTCATTATATGGAGAATTTACCAGGGAAGGTAGCAAAAACGATTGATATGATGTTTAATAGGCATTGTTATTTTTTGAAATGAGAGCCAAGGACGTCCAAAGGATAATTTTTAGGTCCAAAAGAAGGGACCAATTTTTGACATAAAAAATATCAAGTTTAAACCTGGAGTTCATTTGGTAGAATTCCTTGGTCTCCCCTCTAAATCCCTTGGACTGGGCCAAACCAGTGATACCGGGTTTTACCACGTGTCGGCTCATAAGATTTTTAATGTCTCTGGAAAAAGATTCGTTTAATATGATGGGATGTGGCCTAGGTCCTACGACAGACATTTCACCTTTGAGAACATTGAGGATTTGAGGCAACTCATCTAAACTGGTTTTTCTCAGAAAGGCACCAATTCTGGTGACTCGGGGGTCATTTTTGGTGGCCTGCCTTCTGTCTGCATCGTCATTTACCACCATGGTCCTAAATTTATAACAATAGAAAGGCACATTGTCTTTTCCATGACGGAGTTGCTTAAAAAATACCGGGCCTTTAGAGGTACTTTTGATGAGTATGGCAATAATAGGATAAAGCCAAATAAAAACCGTGAGGTAAACTATCCCGGAGATGAAAAGATCAATGATTCTCTTGGCATTTAAATAAGAAGGGTTAGTTAAGGTGTAGGGGATCTCCATTTCCAACATCGCCCCTTCCGTATCCATAAGGTAATCAGAAGTAGGTAAATGAGTAATCGTTTTTTCCATACGCTAATGTGAATGGTTAGTGGTGACAAAAATTTCGAGTTATCTTGGGAATGCTTAGTATAAAGCCGACATCATACAATAAGCGATTTCCTAACAATGGTAGGGTGTTAAATAATTCTCATTCAAATATAAAGCATCCCATTGATTGATTGCAAATTAAACGACCGATTAATTCCCTAAAATTTAATAATTGTGACACTTTGTGGGAGATTTCTCAAATATTGTGGTTTATTTAATTTTTCCATATAAGAATTTTCAGTTATTTAATTTTCTTATTTGAGGGTTTTTAGTGTATGATTTTTGAATACTCCTATAAAGTATCAATCTATGATTTTTTTTCGCATCTTTAAGAGCGGCTTGGTAATAAACAAAAATAACATCATTTTTACCGCCCAAAATCCCCCTGCCTTTGGGGTAGGAAATGAATATAACCTCTAATC
>PXCO01000084.1 GCA_003565295.1 Cyclobacteriaceae bacterium | reverse complement strand
TTGACCATGACCCCATCACCGGTCAACTTGACTATTCAGGAAAAGGCGTGGAAATCCCCAGCCCTTCCTGCGTGGTGCAGCTATTTTTGGGGGAATAATTGACCTTATGATTCCTCAGGTTTTTGGAGCCACAGATGCACAGATGTATAAGAGGTTTATTCGTACTGAAGCGGTTGTGTATGCATTGGTAAACCCCCTTAATGCCCCTTAACTCCTTAATGGTTTCACAGGTTATTCTAGCCACAGATGCACAGATGTAAAAGGGGCCTGATTGTACTTAAGAGGGTGTGTATGGATAGGGAAACTCCCTTAATGCCCCTTAACTCCTTAATGGTTTCACGGGTTATTGGAGCCACGGATGCACAGATGTAAAAGGGGCCTGATTGTACTCAAGAGGGTGTGTATGGATAGGGAAACCCCCTTAATGCCCCTTAACTCCTTAATGGTTTCACAGGTTTTTGGAGCCACAGATGCACAGATGAGTATGAAAAGCCCTGATTAATGCTTCAAATCGCATTTGATCCCCCAAGGTCTAAATAGGACTGCCTGAACTGGCGGGGGGTCTGGCCGGTGTGTTTTTTGAAAAATTTCGAAAAATAAGAAGCATCATTGAAGCGAAGGAGTTCTGCAATTTCACTCACAGACCTATCAGTGTGCAGGATGTTGCGCTTGGCCTCCACCAATAGTTGATGAGTCACATGCTGGCTAGCATTTAGCTTCCCATATTTTTTGCAGGTGGCGTTGAGGCTTTGGGTACTGGTCCCCAGCAATTCGGCAAAATCCTGTACCTGGATTGCCTCTTTTGGGCATTTCTCATTGAGCAGGTCCATAAACCTTTGATAAAGGGAGGAAGGTGATCCTACCTTTGTCAAAGTATTTGGCTCACTATGTTTTAAAATAAGGGCAAAAAGTGATCTCAGGTGGCCTAGGATAATTTCCTCCGAATAGGAGGAAGGGTTGTCATATTCTTGAAGCATGCCTTCAAATGTGGAGGACAGGTTCATGGTTTTATCCAGGCAAACCCTGGTCACAGCTCTTAATTGCTGGATTAGGGTGATTAAGGGAGCCTCTCTCACCGGGTCGAGCATAGTGTCCTTAAAAAGTAGGACGTATCCTTTGGGGATATCCGTGAACTGCCAGCAGTGCATCTGATCGGGCTTCATAAAATACAAATCCGGTGGGCTTACCTTAAAATGCTGGCTTTCTATCCAGTGAAAACCTTCACCCTGACTCAGAAAAATCAACTCATAATAGCCCCCATGCTTATGAGGCTTGGTCCTTTTGATGGCAGCTTTAAAGGCGGAAACTTTAAAAACTTTGTCTTTGAGCTTATCCTTAATCAGAATCTTGTCTTCCATTCCTTTTAGTTATCCTAACAAATATGATAATTTTCTACCGGAATTGCTATTTATGCAAAATGTGGGAATCTGATAATTTATTATAGACCGGCAGTGACCTTTATCGACTGGAAATAAATGAATTTCAGCGGCTTTCTTGTCAACTTCCCTTTACCAAATAATTGGAGATTGGCCCTTTTTTTCTAAATAGGCATTCGCCTTACTGAAATGACCGCAACCCAAGAAACCCCTGTGTGCAGAAAGTGGACTGGGATGTGGTGCTTTCAGCTTTAGATGCCTTTCATCTGCGATAAAAGCAGCCTTACGCTGTGCGTACGCGCCCCATAACATGAATACCAATCCTTCTTTTTGTTCCGCCAAGGTGCGGATCACGGCATCGGTAAATTGTTCCCACCCCTGGTTTTGGTGGCTACCCGCCTTATGCGCCTGTACGGTCAATGTGGCATTCAGCAAGAGCACGCCTTGCCTGGCCCATTTCTCCAGGTTTCCATTGGAGGGAATGGGCAGGTCAAGGTCAGCTTTCAGTTCCTTGAAAATGTTGAGTAGGGAAGGAGGAAAAGGGATGCCCTCCCTTACCGAGAAAGAAAGTCCATGCGCCTGTCCCGGGCCATGATAAGGGTCTTGTCCCAATATGACCACCTTTGTATTGGGCAAGGGACATTTCTCGAAGGCATGGAAAATTTCACTTCCACCGGGAAAAACTTGATGTTGGCGGTATTCATTTTTCACAAATTGTACAAGTTGTTGAAAATAGGGCTTTTCAAACTCCTCCTTAAGTGCTGATTTCCAGCTATTTTCTATTTTGACCTCCATTTAAGTAAATAGTATTGGATATTTTTGCCGTAAAGCTTTAATTTCGAGTAAATTTTTCAAACGCAAAGATAACAATGGTAACCGCAATAACAGAAGGCATAAAGGTAAGTGTGGAGGCTACCTATCAAGCTGAATTTTCCAGCCCCCATCAGCAGCATTATGTTTTCACCTATAAAGTTACCATAGAAAACCATAGTTCGGCCACCATTCAATTGATGAGAAGAAAATGGGAAATTTCAGACGCAGGAGAATTTGCCAAAGTCGTGGAAGGGGATGGGGTGGTAGGACAGCAGCCCATACTTGAGCCAGGTGCCAGGCATCAGTATGTATCCGGCTGTAATTTGAAGTCAGGCATGGGGAAGATGAAAGGATATTATTTTATGGAACGGCTGGTGGACGGAAAAATCCTGGAAATCATGATCCCGGAGTTTCAGCTGATTTCCGACATATTCGACAATTAGGTGGAGTTATCCGGGCAGGTATATGTTTTTTTGCAATATTGCCATTACTTTCTTGATAAAGTAGATCAACATAGCCTACATAGCCCTTTTTTATACCAATGCTACACCGGTTTACTTCGCCATAGGAACGACCCAACCTCCGTAGACGAGCGATTGGAAGCCATCAGAAAAAAGTGGCTGAAAGAAAAAGTGAGTTATCCCTGGGTGGAAAAGGGGGCCGGTTCCCACTACAAGGGTAAAAAAACTGTGTCCAGTATCTGTCGTTTTTCAAATAGCCCCCTAAAATACAATTTGTTGTATCAGTATTTTTGTGGATTGACCCCTGGGGAATATGTGTTGGAACTAGGGGGAAGCCTGGGCATTAACACGGGATATTTGTCCAAATCTTGCCAGGGGGCATTGTACAGCTTTGAAGCAGACCCCCATCTGCTGAGGCTGGCAAAGGTCACCCTGAAAGATTACCAGAAAGTGATTCTTGTGGAGGGGGACCTAGAGGAAATGCTTCCTGTTACGCTGAAGAAGCTATCAAGAGTGGATTTTGCCTTTTTAGACGCCAACCATACACAGCAAGCCACTTTATCCTATTTCTACGCCTTACTGCCGAAGTTGCAGGAAAACAGCATAGTCATCATCGGGGACATCTACTGGTCTAAGGGGATGACAAAAGCATGGGAAACCCTCAGGAAGCATCCGAGGGTTTCCCTTTCCCTTGATTTTTTTGAGGCGGGGGTGTTGTTTTTTAATCCCAAGCTCAACAAGGAAAACCATGTATTGCATTATTGATCAGCCGGTATTTTTTAGCCCGCTGGCTAATGCAGTAGTGATTTCCAACAGCTGGATCAAGGTAGGATGATTTGCTGCTTCGGAATCGGTCAGTTTTTCCCTGTCTTTTCTCCATAATTGCAATTTTTCCAATTGCATTAGGTGTAAGCCATGCAATGCTTTTTTTCTACGGCTTAGGTTATACAGTTGTCCCTGCCTTCTACTTTCCCGGCTTTGGTCAAACATGCCGGCGATTTCTTCCAGCGCATGGGTATGCTCTGCTTTGATGACTCGGAATATCCCCTCGTGGTCCTTTCCGGCAAGGGCAGCATATTTTTCGTAAATTTCCTTATCTGCACTCATCAGGTTGGTTTCTGTTTGAATCAGCACATATCGCCACATGGGCCATTGGTTGGCATTCCTTCGGAGCTCCTGATACATGTCTGCATGATGGGTACGCATGGACCGTAGGGCCTCACCTATTCCAAACCATCCTGTAAGGTTAAAACGGGATTGGGCCCAGCTGAACACCCAGGGAATTGCCCTAAGATCGGATAGTTTCCGGGTTCCCGTCCGCCTAGCGGGCCTAGAGCCAATTTTGCTGAGCTCCAAAATATCTATGGGGGTGGCGCTTCCATAAAAAGAGATAAATTCCGGATGTTGTATGAATTGCTGGTAATGCTTTAGAGCAAGTTCCGTCAACTTCTTAAGCGCATGGGTGGGATATGGCGGTTGCGAGCTGGGATAAATCTTATAACCTGTCTGCAGGGCAGTTCCAGAAAGCAGCATTTCCATGTTATAGGTGCCATTTAATAGGTTGGCAAATTGCTGGGCGATGGTCTCTCCCTGTACGGTAAGCTTCATCTGGCCTGCCACACTTCCCCTCGGCATGCTTTCCAAAAAGCGGTGGTATTTCCCGCCTCCCCGGCTTATGGTTCCCCCAATGCCATGAAAGAAGCGAAGAGAAACACCCAGCGGGTTCGCCACCTCACTCAGCTCCTTTTCTGCCTTGTAGATATGCCAACGGCTGGCCAGGATCCCCCCATCTTTATTACTGTCACTATAGCCTAACATTATTTCTTGTATATGGCCATTTTCGGATAGCCTCTTTTGCACATAGGGATGTTGTAGGTAGTCTTCCAAGATAGCCGGGGAACTGACAAGGTCATTAATGGTTTCAAATAGGGGAACCACCTGAAATGCCGTATCTTGAAGTCCGACTTCCCTGAGAAAAAGGTACACCATTAAGAGGTCACTCAATTTCCTGGTCATGCTCACTATAAATGACCCTATGCCTTCTTTTCCATACCGTTCATGATGTGCTTTGATTTCCCAATAATAGGCCAAAAGCTTGTCCGCCTCCTCCCCAAAACTGACCCCTCTGTTGGCAAAAGGTCTGCCACTCTTTAGCTCTTTATTGATGAAGGACAATCGCTCATCTTCAGACCAGGACTCAAAATTTTTTTGATCGGGCATCACCCTTTGAAGTATCTGTCCCATGGCTTTATCGTGGTAATCAGAATTCTGCCGGATATCCAATTTTGCCAGGAAAAAACCAAAGCAACTTACATGGCGAATCAGTGGAAACAGTAGGTCTGTGGCTACTCTGTTGGCTCCTACCTTCAATAGGCTTTGCCAAACTATACTCAGGTCTTGTAGCAGTTCTTCGGAATGCCGGTATCCTGGGGTTCCGCTCAGGAAGCTATCGTCCATGGTGGACTCCAATTGGAGAAGCACCAGATTGGTATATTGCCGCCATGGTTCAAGTGGGTTGCGCTCCAAGGCTTTTTCGCCCTTTTCTCCCAAAAGCACTTTTTTGGTGTCAATGGCTTCTACCAATGCTTTGGGTACCTCATTCCTGATTTTCGAGAAGCTCAGTTTAGCCGCCAGACTCCTTAGCTTTTGTTCGATGAGGGCTAATGCAGCTTTCCGGTGTTCCATTAATGTTTCCGCTGTGAGTTCAGCTGTTACATAGGGATGACCGTCCCGGTCACCACCTACCCAGCTGCCAAAACTAAGTTTAGGGAGGTTGTGAGGGTTTGTCAGGTGTTTTGAATTATATCCAGCATCTTCCCAGCTTTGCAGCAGCACTTGATCCGAACGCCGAAGGATTTCAGGGAAGACCTTTGTAAAGTAATGCATCACATTGGACCTTTCCGTGGCAACGGTGGGTTTTTCTAGGTACACCTCACCGGTTCTCCACCATCTTTCCAGCAGGGCGGCAATTTCAGTTCTTATGGCATTTTTTTCCTTTTTGGAATAGGTTTGGTTTTCAAGCCTTACCAGGTTGAGATAAAACTCCCTGTGGATATCCAGCACGGAAAGCCTTTTGGCCTCCGTGGGGTGCGCCGTCAATACTGGCATCACTTTGGTTTTGCCCAAAATATCCAAAGCTTTGTTTTCGTCAATTCCCTGTTCTTTCCATCTTTGAAAGGTTTCCGTCCATGATCCCCGAATATCTTGAGCCCCCTTTTGGTCGGCTTGCTTCCTTCTAAATTGGACCGCCGCATTTTCCTCTACCAAGTTCATGAGCTGTAGGTAGATGCTCAATGCCTGAATCTGTTTTTCTTCCAAGTCCCCGGTCAGTGTGGTCACAGGGGTATCGGCTTGCAACCCCATGAGGAAATCTGCTACTTCCTCTTCCCCGAGATCCCGAAGCACCTCCTGAAAGGTTTTGCTAATGGAATATAAGTCTGAGACAATTTTATCATTTAAAGATTGCTGTGTTAAAGAAAGTGTTGTCATCCTGAATGTAGTTAGTGGTAAAAAAAGTTAATTACCTGCTAAAAATAAATGCTATTGCAATGTAAGCCAAACCAAGGTGCGATAAATTAGGCATTTTACTTAATTTTTGTTTAATTGGAAGATAAATTTCCATAGGATTTACCACAAATAGATCTTGAACTCGAGCATGACCCAGGGGACACACAGAGGCATGCCCCGAAAACTATCGGGGTTGCGAGATTCCCCCGAAACCTGAGTTCCCCGAAACGAGTTCGGGGCAGGCTGGGGCAGGCTATGCCGACTTACAGTGCGGGACAAGTTCCCGAAACAAGTTCGGGACAGGTAATGAACTCTAAAAAACAATTATAAACACATGAAATCGAGCCTGTCCTGACGGCAGTCAGGGCATGAGGAGAACCTCACACAGAGGGATGATTATCAAAGCGAGATTCCACCCCGACCTGCGGTACGGGGCAGGTTATGACCGCT
>PXCO01000257.1 GCA_003565295.1 Cyclobacteriaceae bacterium | reverse complement strand
GATGCCTGCGATGTAATGGCGGGATTGCCCTGGGAGCTTAAATTCCCGAAATTGATCGGTGTGAAATTGACCGGAAAACTCTCCGGGTGGACTGCTGCCAAGGATGTAATTCTTAAAGTGGCCGGAATTCTTACCGTAAAAGGGGGTACAGGACATATCGTGGAATATTTTGGTGAAGGTGCTGAATCCCTTTCGGCGACCGGAAAGGGCACTATCTGTAATATGGGTGCTGAAATTGGCGCTACAACTTCCATATTTGGGTACGATGAAAAATCAGAAGCTTACCTAAAAGGAACGAGTAGGGCAGAAGTGGCCGAGTTGGCCAATGGGATAAGAGAGCACCTAACTGGAGATGCAGAAGTGTATGCAAATCCTGAAAAGTATTTTGATCAGGTGATAGAAATTAACCTTTCAGAACTGGAGCCCCATATCAATGGCCCCTTTACCCCGGATCTTGCCTGGCCCCTTTCCAAATTTGCTGATGCGGTAAAGGAGAATGGATGGCCTTCAAAGCTCGAAGTAGGCTTGATCGGTAGTTGTACTAACTCCTCCTATGAGGATATATCCCGGGCGGCATCATTGGCACAACAAGCCGTAGATAAAAAGCTCAAGGCTAAATCTGAATATACTATTACCCCAGGTTCCGAGCAAGTAAGGTTTACTGTGGACAGGGACGGCTTCCTACAAGTGTTTGAGAATATGGGTGGCGTGGTGCTGGCCAATGCCTGCGGGCCATGTATAGGGCAATGGGCCAGACACGGTGCAGAAAAGCAAGAGAAAAACTCCATCATAACTTCCTTTAACAGGAACTTTGCAAAAAGAGCTGATGGAAACCCAAATACCCACTCCTTTGTGGCTTCCCCCGAAGTGGTGACGGCTATGGCTATTGCAGGGGATTTGACTTTTAACCCTATGACTGATTCCTTGGTCAATGAGGAAGGCAAGGAAGTAAAACTGGATGAACCTAAGGGCCTAGAGTTGCCCACTAAGGGCTTCGCAGTAGAAGATGCCGGCTATCAAGCTCCTGCAGCAGACGGATCGAAGGTAGAGGTGATCGTAGACCCCAATTCAGAAAGGCTGCAACTTCTTGAGCCATTCCTTCCCTGGGAAGGTACAGACCTGGAAGGAATGAAATTGTTGATCAAGGCCAAAGGGAAGTGTACCACTGACCACATCTCTATGGCAGGGCCATGGTTGAGGTACAGGGGGCACCTGGATAACATCTCCAACAACCTCTTGATCGGAGCCGTTAATTATTTTAACGATGAGACCAATAAGGTAAAAAACCAGTTGAATGGTGAATACGGTGAAGTCCCTGATGTACAAAGGCAATACAAGTTGCACAACGTGGGTACCGTGGTAGTAGGGGATGAGAATTATGGGGAAGGTTCTTCCAGAGAACATGCCGCTATGGAGCCCCGCTTTTTGGGGGTTAGGGCCATATTAGTGAAATCTTTTGCCAGAATCCATGAAACTAATTTGAAAAAACAGGGCATGCTGGCATTGACCTTCGCCAATCCGGAAGATTATGATTTGGTGCAAGAGGATGATACCATCGCGATTAAAGGGCTATCAGCATTTGCGCCCGGCAAACCATTACAGGTGGTGCTGCAGCACGCCGATGGGACAAAGGATGAGTTCCAGGTGAACCATACCTATAATGAAGGGCAAATTGGGTGGTTTAAGGCAGGCTCTGCACTGAATTTGGTGAAGGATCATGCCATATAGTATAGTAAAGAGAAATATAAAAAGGCCCGTTTGCACCTGCATTCGGGCTTTTTTTTGGCCTTAGACCATTTTAAAATCTGACGAATAGATGTTCAAGGTAGACTGGTTCATTTTTTTACCCCTCAAAAGTTCGCCAAAAAGCGAACTATTATATCCCAAATTCTACCTGAAACCTATAAATCATCCCACCAGGTAGATCCCTCCGGAACTGATAACCGTCAAGCTGCCTGTGGGTTACCTCAGCCAAAGCCTTGATCCGGTGAAATTTGAAATATTTTACCACTACAAAGGTAGCTTCCTGCGCTCCTCCTTCTATTGCTTCAATATCCCTTCCCGGGCTAACGGCAGCATAACGACTACCTAACTCGTAATTAGAAGGGAATATATAAGATGCCTGAATATTTACCCCAGTTCCGGTATATACATTTCTCATCAAATCTCCCTGAAAAGTGATGGGATTATCTGCTAGCCTATGCGCATATTCTCCATATACTGAAAATCCCCTGAACTTGAAAACGGCATCTAAAAGCCAGGTTTGCATGTCGGTTTCTCCAAAGAGCTGTGGGCCGATCTGCCCACCGGTACGCATGGCATCCTGTGTATAGTTATAACTTGCCGCCATAGAAAGTTTGGGTTTAGGTTCTCTGTAATAGTCACCCTCAAAGTAATCCCCAAATCCAGTAAAATCTCCGAAAGGCAAGATTTCAAGTTTCCCTGAGTATGCAGCACCTGTTTTCCGATCATTGATAAAATAATTTCGACCAGTCCCCGTGGTGACCGCCCCAATAAAGTTATACCTTAGACCATGGATTTGATTTCTATAAACCCCAAAAAATCCATTATCCCTGTCTATGTTGAAGGTTTCGTTGAGGATGGTCCTGGAGGTAAACTGCAGATCTGCGGAGGAAATGACCCGTTGCCTATTGCCGGGTAGTTTCATTACCCCCATCCCAATTTCCAAGTGGGGGTTAACTTTATAAAATACCACGGCGTCCCTGATCAGGTTGGAATAACCTGAGTTTGCTTCATCCTGATCCCCCCGGGTAAACCCTAATTGAAAGGAATACCTGAAACGGTTATTAAATAAATGTCCAAAGGTATGAAGCCTGGCTCTTCGTGTGAGAAAAGACCGTTCTTCTAAGCTGAATGGTGTTTCTGCTGCTGACCTGGCTTCCACCCGGTTTTGCATCCGAAACCGGAGGTTGATGGAATAGCTGGAGTCCTGGGGGATAAAACCTATGCCGGTTACTGAGTCAAGCCTGGAACTTAAAATATTGATGTTTTCAATTTGGCCAAAAACTGGGCAATAAATTCCCAAGGCCAATAACAATACAAGGTATAATTTTTTTTTCATGAATTCTTTCGCTGCAAGTCCGCAAAATTAACAATTTGATAATGTTAATTTAATATTCAATTAAAATGTTAATGTTTATTTTGATTTATTAAGCCTATTGGTTGAAGATCCCTCCAAGTTTTTACTACTAAATTTTTCAAATAGGCCATCACTCTACATACCTTTTTGATGATTGGGCGTTTTGGTGCAGGCAAATAATCTAGCAAATAAATGGCGGATTCAGTGCTTTCCCCTATGCAGTAAAAATTAAGACTTAAATTATTAGGGAAAATTAATCCATTTGTTTCAGGAAATTTCTCTCAAAATTCCCCAACAGCGAAAAGTATTTTTTAACTATGTTTTCAGAAAAAGAGCCCAGATAGTCACCTGGATAGAGAGGGTTATATTGGATCCTGGCAATGATCATATCCAGCCACCCCTGCCCGTCATCGATTAAATCTTCATGAAATGCCTCTATGGTGATGTCCCTGGAACCAGAAAAAGGGGGACGCCCTTGTTCCCTAAAGTAAGTCCGCATGGTGTCCAATGCTTTTTCATGCGAACTTTCAAAAAGACGAATGATTTCCGGTCTGAATTTTTCAAGATTATCTTTATGCTTGACTTCGACTATCAATTCCCTAAGTTCCTCTAGGGAGTTGACATAGTCCTCAAAGCATTCTTGGCAATTAGGCAGGTGTGGTTTCATATTGAAAGTTGGCAATTGTTGTTATTTAATAACTCGCTTGTTTAAATTTAGCCAAAAATCTTTAGGCATAAAAGTTTTGCGAATCAAAAGCGTTTCCATCTGTGGTTTCTAGGTTAGCCCTTTAATCTACCGGGATTATCCTCCAGAAAGGCTTTCCATCCTCCCCCTCTTCCCCTCGTTTGCAATCTGCCCGAGTGAAAATGATGGCACACCGCCACTCCCAGGGCATCGGAGGCATCCATAGTTTTGGGAAGCTCCCTTAAATGTAACAGGGTTTTTAGCATCTCGGCCACCTGCTGCTTTGAGGCATTACCGTTGCCTGTCACAGATTGTTTCACCTTTTTTGGGCTGTATTCGGTAATCGGCACATCCCTGGACAGCGCGGCAGCCATGGCCACACCTTGTGCTCGCCCCAATTTCAACATGGATTGGATATTCTCTCCAAAGAAAGGTGCTTCCAAGGCCACAGAGTCGGGGTGGTAGGTGTCAATGATTTGTACCACCCGCTCAAAGATTTTTTTCAATTTTATGGAATGTTCCTTATACTTTCCGAGCTGTATGACCCCATATTGCATGGGTTCTAGCGCATTCCCCCTCACCATAATTAATCCATACCCCATCAGGTTTGTGCCCGGGTCTATGCCCAGAATTATTTTTTCTTTTTGGGGATTATTATCTTCTTTGCCCATATTCGCAAGTTAGTGCATTTATAGGTAAGGTATGCCCACGTCTTCGGTTCTTTTTTTATTCCTTTGGATAGTTTCCCTTCTGTATTTGTGGGCCTATGTTTTTTTGCTTGTTACCCTATATCGATCTTGGAAAAGAACATTAATTCCACCCACTTGTGCGAATAAGGAAGTATCGGTTGCGCTCCTGATCCCTTTTAGAAATGAGCAGGGAAATATTCGAAGATTGCTCAATGAATTGAAAGTGTTGGTTCCGGATCATTGGGAAGTGATATTTATAGATGATTATAGTGAAGATCATTCTTTTCAATTGGTTGGCTCCTTAATTCGGGAAAATAGCTTGGGAGGGTATAGTTTGCTTAGGGCAGAAATGCCGGGTAAGAAAGCGGCACTTGCTAAGGGAATATCCAAAGCCAGGGCGGAGATTATCCTGACCACAGATGCAGATATACGCTTACCGGCGCACAATCCATGGGAGCCAATGCTGGCTATGTTTGCAGATGAATCCGTGAAATTGGTGGCCGGCCCTATTTTCCCCCAACCAGCCAAGGGACACCTGGCGGCTTTTCAGTGCTATGAATGGGCCAGTGTGTTGTTGGTAACGGGGGCCTTTTTTGGCAGGAAAACCCCATTAATGTGTAGTGGGGCAAATTTGGCTTTTAGGAAATCCGCCTTCCGAGAGGTGGGAGGTTATTCGGGAAATGATCAATTGCTTTCTGGTGACGATGAGTTTTTGCTCAAAAAAATGATTCGTCACTTCGGCCAGAGCAGCGCAAGGTATGCGAATACTCTCCAAGCCACCGTTTATTTCGAGCCGTTTAAAAAATTTGGGGAGCTGATCCAGCAAAGAGCCAGGTGGGCATCCAAATGGAATGCCCATGGCAGGGGCATGCATTATTATGTTTCCATGATGCTCTTTTTTGTTGCGGTTTATCCCCTTCTCACGCTTTCTTTAGGCCTGTCAGGGTGGGAGGGGGGTATATTTTTTTTAGCTTTTTGGACCCTTAAACTTTGTGTGGATTATTTGGTTTTGGGGAAAGTGATAAAAACTTTTGGGCAAAAACCATCCCTCGCAGGTTTGCTGTTGACAGGTGCCTTGCATCCTGTGTATGCCTTCGGCGTAGGGTGGAGCATAGCCAGAGGGAGACTGAGTTGGAAAGGAAGAAAAATCAAATGAATCCTTAACTTTGCTCTAAAACATTATGTAAATGAACGAAGAGGAGTTTGATCTGATCGATGAGCTGTATTTTGTGCAACCCTATTCCTATTTGAAGGAAACACTGCATTGGGAAGATGAAAAGCTTTTGGCTATCTTGCAGGGAGTAGTGGAAAAGGAGTGGGTGAAATGCTTTTATTCACCGGATGAGGAAGTTTTCGAAAAACCTGATCTTCTCAGGGAAGGGAAGAATCTGTTCTATCTCGCCACCAAAAAAGGGTTGCTCCGTCACAACACTATATAATTCAAACGCTATTGCAAGTGAGCACAGAAACCTTTAAATATCAAAAGAAAGAACTTGAACTAAAGGCCTTATTGGAAATCACACAGGCCATAAATGAGAATAAATCAGAATCAGTACTGCTCAATATTTTTAAGTTCACCTGTCTGATACACCTTAATATCAAGTCCCTTGTGCTTTACGTGACCGACAAAGATAAGGAAGGGTTTAGGCAAAGGATTAAGCACAATGTAAAGGCGAATATTCCACCTATAATTGCAGGGGCTAGCGTGGAGGATAATCAAGAGGCGGGTAGACTCAGCCTCACCCTCTCGGAAGAATACTCCTTTGCAGGCTTGGATATTTACATCCCCGTTTATCATAAGGACTCCATGCTGGCCATTTTACTACTGAAAACCAAAGACGAGGAGAAAAATCTGGATTTGGATTTCACACAGGCTTTGACCAATATTTTGGTGGTGGCACTGGAGAACAAGCGATTTGCCAGGAGGCAGCTTGAACAGGAACGCCTGAGAAGAGAATTGGAGATTGCAAGTAATGTACAGCGTATGCTGTTTCCGGAAAAATTGCCCTCCAATTCCAAATTGAGTGCCAAGGTAACCTACTTTCCCCATAGCACGGTAGGAGGTGACTATTATGATCTTATCCAGAAATCCGATGATGAGGTGCTATTCTGTATTGCCGATGTTTCCGGTAAAGGAATGCCAGCGG
>PXCO01000163.1 GCA_003565295.1 Cyclobacteriaceae bacterium | reverse complement strand
ATCAATCTATGATTTTTTTTCGCATCTTTAAGAGCGGCTTGGTAATAAACAAAAATAACATCATTTTTACCGCCCAAAATCCCCCTGCCTTTGGGGTAGGAAATGAATATAACCTCTAATCTAATGATCCGTGAAAAATATACCTAAGATAAGTTGGCCCCACTGGGGCTTTGCGATGGTCTGCCTCTGGGCATCCCTCTCCCCACAACCGGGGCGGGGACAGGAGGCAGTGAAGTTTGAAAATCTGGAGTTTTTTGATTCCCCGGGCAAAACCTGGAGCATAGTGGGCGATGTGGTGGCAGACCTGGAAAATACCGAGCAGCTAAGCACCGTCAAGGGTTCAGGCATCATGGTCAATCAGCCCAGCAAACGAAATCAGGGCAAGGACTTGCTCAGCAAGAGAGAATATGGAGACATGGACCTGGAGCTGGAGTACATGACCTTCAAGGGTTCCAACTCCGGCA
Source organism: Cyclobacteriaceae bacterium (assembly GCA_003565295.1). Lineage (GTDB taxonomy): Bacteria > Bacteroidota > Bacteroidia > Cytophagales > Cyclobacteriaceae > Pleomorphovibrio. The sequence goes on along the minus strand of PXCO01000163.1, from coordinate 6,170 downwards.
TCTATCTGCAAGGGCGCTATGAGGTGCAAATCCTGGACTCCTGGACCCGCCTTAACCCCAGGGCTGGGGATAACGGGGGCATCTATGAAAGATGGGATGAAGGCAGACCGGAAGGACAAAAGGGCTATCAGGGCCATGCCCCAAGGTACAATGTAAGTAAGGCTCCCGGCCTATGGCAGAAGCTGAAGATATCCTTTCAGGCCCCCAGGTTTGACGATTCCGGCAACAAAATCTCCAATGCACGCATGCTCAGTGTGACTTTAAATGGGGTGGTTTTGCATGAAAATGTGGAATTGCTGGGAGCAACCAGAAGTGCCTTTTCTCAGGAAGAGGTGGCAAGAGGCCCCCTGATGATCCAGGGAGACCATGGCCCCGTGGCCATTCGTAACCTGGTCATTACCCCCTTTGACAACCCCAAACCCACGCTCAGCGACCTTAGCTACGCACTTTACGAGGGCGCTTATGAGCAAAAGCCCGACCTACCGTCGATGACCCCTGGCGCAAAGGGGGAACTTCCAAGCTTGAGTTCCGATATAAAGACCGATGCCAATCAGTTTTTGATCATCTACAAAGGAAAGTTGGAAGTACCGGAAACCGGTACCTATACCATGAGGATACAGACTCCTGGAGGTGAAGGGCACCTTAATATAGGAGGGAAGGAAGTGCTTGCCTATACGGCTAATCAAAGAGTCATTGAGGTTGCTCTGGAGAAAGGTGTACACGAGGTAGAACTAGGATATTCCAAAAGAACGACCTGGGTGCCTGCGGCATTGGGCTGGAACATCTCCGGCCCGGGAGTAAGAGAATTGGAGTTTAGCCAGAGTGCGGGGCAGGGATCCAGTGGAGTGGGCCCCATATTGGTAAACCAAAAGGAAAGGCCCACGCTAAGGAGTTTTATGGACATTCCCGGTCACGGAAGGCTTACCCATACGATTTCTGTGGGATCGCCCGAAGAAGTACATTATACCTATGACCTGCTTTCGGGAAACCTGGTGCAGGTATGGAGAGGGGGTTTTCTTGATGCAACCCCCATGTGGAATTCACGGGGTGATGGCTCTTCCCGACCTTACGGGGCGGTAAATCGCCTGGGAAAGCCTTCTTTTGCTTTGGCAAAGCTGGACGTAGCGGATGCTGAATGGCCTGCAGACAGTACGGGGATGGCCTTCAGAGGCCATGGCTATCGAACCAAAAATCAGGAGCATCAACTGGTTTACCATTATACCCTATATGGTGCCGATGTCAGTGATGAGGTAGAAGTGCTTTCGGACGGAAAAGGGATCAAAAGAACCATTGGCATCACTGATGCTCCGGTCGGCCTTTCCCTAAGAATTGCCTCAGGGTCCTCCATACAAGACCTGGGGGATGGTCTATATGCAGTGGATGACAAGAGCTATTATATTCAGTTGCATCAGGGCAAGGCTGTATTGCATCAGCTTGGTGATACCCAGGAGCTCAGGGCACCCCTTTCGGAGGGGGCCAGTTATTCCCTTTTATTTTAATGTTTGATTTAAAGCACTGATATCATGAAAAATCATGCCTATATATGTATGCTGCTAGGTCTTTTTGTGGCCTTTTCCGGAATGGCTCAGGAATCCCCAATGGAGGAAGACTATTTTCGCATCAAAAAAGTGACCCCACCTGAAGGCACCCTGCTGGAGGTGGGCGGGCTCGCCACCCTGCCCAATGGAAATATCGCTCTCTGCACCAGAAGGGGTGAGGTGTATATCGTGGAGAATCCCGGCAGTACCCGTCCTTATTTTAGGAAATTTGCTTCGGGTTTGCATGAGCCGTTAGGACTTAGGTACCATGAAGGTTCCCTATATCTGGCTCAGCGTGGAGAACTTACCCGGCTTACCGATACCAACCAGGACGGAAAGGCCGACCGGTACGAAACTGTATATGCGTGGCCACTGACGGGCAATTACCACGAGTACAGCTATGGCCCCACCATGGACGAAGAAGGCAACTTCTATGTGTCCACTAACCTGGGCTTCTTTAGTGAGGAATGGTGGAGGGGAGAAAGCAAGGTTCCCTTTAGGGGATGGATGCTAAAAATCAGCCCTGAAGGGCAAATGGAGCCCCTGGCTGCGGGCATGCGCTCCCCGGCCGGATTGGGGATGATTGATGGTAATCTTTTCTATACCGAAAATCAAGGTGACTACATGGCCTCAGGGGGAGTATGGCATGTGAGAAAAGGAGATTTTGTAGGTAACCCGGCAGGTTTGGAATGGTCTGCCCGACCCGACTCCCCCATTAAACTGACACGTGCGGAATTTGATGCAGTGGTGGATCCCAGAAAAGAAAAAAATGAGTTGGGCAGGTTTATCAAACCGGAAAATATACAGAACGAGGAATACCAGACCATGTTCCAGGTGAAAAAGCAGTTCCCGGAGCTGAGGCTGCCTGCCATTTGGTTTCCTTATGGTGTGCATGGGATTTCCACCTCAGAGCCCATAAAGATTCCCAAAGGCCACTTTGGCCCCTTTGAGGAGCAACTCTTGGTGGGTGACCAGGGACAAAGTAAAATCATGCGTGTGGTACTGGAGGAAGTGAAAGGAGAACTTCAAGGCGTGGCCTTTGACTTCAGAAGCAATTTTAATTCCGGAGTGCTCCGCATGACCTGGGGCACCGATGGATCCCTGTATGTAGGTGAGACTAACCGGGGCTGGGGTTCAGCCGGGGATGCGGATGAAGGTTTGGAACGTCTGGTTTGGAATGGACAGGTGCCTTTTGACATTTGCACAGTGAAGGCAATGCCGGACGGTTTTGAAATTGAATTTACCAAACCGGTGGACAAAGCCTCCGCCGAAGACTTGGCCTCATATTCGGTACAGCGCTTTACCTACAAATACCACCCCGTATACGGTAGCCCCCCGGTGGACATGGACATGGCAACCGTAAAAGGGGTGCAACTTTCCTCGGACCGTATGAAGGTGAGGATAAAAGTGGATGGACTAAAGCCCTATTACCTACATCATATCCGCCTGGAAGGGGTAAGGGAGGAAGGCAGCAGCTACTCCCTGGTGCATCCTTCGGCCTATTATACATTGAATGCCATTCCGGATGGACCTGCATTGGCGGAAGGGGATATGAGCACCTATAATTCGGCCTTACCCAAAGAAACCCCTAAAAATGTGACACCCAAGGCATTGGCGGCGGCCAGTCCGAAAACCGAAGTGGAGCAATTGGCTCCTGCCGAGGAAGTGATAGATGCGGAAGTGGTTAAAGGGCTGCTTACCAAGCACACCTGTATCGCATGTCATCAGGAGGAAAGCAAGCAAGTAGGCCCAGCCTATAAGGACATTGCAAAGCGGAAATACACTCCTGAGCGCATCGTGGAGCTGATTTATGTACCAGAGCCACAAAACTGGCCGGAATATGCCACACCCATGCCCCCCATGCCCCATGTGCCTGAGGAAGATGCCCTCAAGATCGCCAATTGGATCAACAGTTTGAATGAGTAATCTAAAATGATGAGCCCTCCAGGTTTCCCGAACTTGGAGGGTTTTTAGCTTTTAGCCACAGGTGCACAGATGTTTTGGCCACTGATTTGTTCAGTTCCCGTGGGGCTGAATACTATAGCACCCTTTTCCTATCCCCCGGTTGAACTACCATGGCTTTCAGAGTGATCGTTACTGCCCCCCTTTAAGGTCTTATACCAAAGCCAAGATGATCCATAAGGACTGGACATCGTTCATTCAAAATTGCATCCAAGTACCATCCGCCCGTACCGAATTTAGCCTCAAAGTTTTGGTATTATACACGGTAGCACAGAGGGCTTTTACACTTTATTACGGTAAAATGCATCTTCATTTACCTTGGTTTTTTTTCTAAGAACATAGCCCCTACATTTGATTTAAACATTTAGCAAAGACATTGCTTTTAGTTGGGTTTAGGATGGAAAATATTTTTTACATTTAGTTGGGTTAATTTTTTGAGGTTGAGTTAGGAAAAGCTCCCCATAACCGTCCATGACGGATCTGGGGAGTTTTTTTTTTATCCCCTGCCAGCATTCCCGTGACGGGAGCCAACAGCCAAAAAGGAGAAAGATGCTTTACGGCCGCGGCAAAGGTCTGCAGGATACAACATACATTGGCATTTTGCTGGGCAAAGCCCATTTGAATGCCCAAAAACCCAAGACTCATGTTCCAAATTTGCCAAAAAGCTGATTCTTTTTTTCAGTTTGGCGGAGGCCATAAAGGGTTAGGTTTACTCCACAACTCCTAATATAACTGTAGGGTGAAACCTTCTGCACGGTGGGGAAGGATAAGGTTGGCCACATGTTCACACTGGAAATGAAGTTGCTTTTCCTTAGGCAAAGGGTCAAATTCACTCAACTTCTCCAAAAAACAAAGGCTTTCTCGTTTCAACTTGACTTCTTTATCTTTAAAAAGCACCTTTTCCTGATCAAATCCATGAAAATAGATACTTAAGGTATGAAATTCCGAAGGATAAGTACCTTCGGATGGCTCAAAAGTCAATTCACCTTTATCGCTGTCAAGGTATATCCTTCTCTTAAAGTATGCACCCTCATGAAAAGAATGACCATCGCCTTCATCTTCATAATGCAGCTCATCTGATTGGCCTTTTCCTTTGTAAACATGTAGCTCCAGCAATCCATTGTGAGGTTCATCTATATGGGAAATGGGATGCTGCATGGCAATGATTGACCCACCTTTCACAAAAACTGGTAGGTAACTCAAAGGGCATTCCGCGTAAGTTTCCCGATTGCCATGAAATTCCTGATCATTATAGAAGTAATACCAGATCCCTTCGGGAAAATAAACTTTGGTCACCACTTTATAGCTGACCTCCGGGGCAATCAGCCATTTGCCGCAAAAAAGGTATTGGTTTTCAAAGTTACCGTGGTAAAGTTTATCTACAAAAGGATAATCTATGGCCAAGCTTCTGGCAATTGGCAATCCGCTCTTATGGCTTTGGTAAAAGGCGGCATAAATAGAGGGCATCATCCTGTACCTCAGTTTAATGTAATTCCTTGAGATTTCTTCCACCTCTTCCCCGAATGCCCATGGTTCCGAGTCATTGCTGTTGATCATGGAATGTGCCCTGAACAGTGGGGAAAAGGCCGCAATGCTTACCCAGCGGGCAAATAAGTTGGGGTGGGTGTTTCCTGAAAAGCCCCCGATATCATATCCGGAAAAGGCTATCCCGCTGAGCCCAAGGCTATTTACCAGTCTAACTCCCAGGAGCATGTGCTTGTCATTGGCCACGTTGTCCCCTGTCCATGCAGCCGCATAGCGCTGTATGCCCGAAAAGCCCGACCTGCTCAGCACGAATGGCCTTTTGTCAGGCAGGTGCATCTGTGCTCCTTCCCGGGTGCTACGGGCCATTTCCATCCCGTATATATTTCTGCCTTTCCTATGGCTGCATCGTTGGCCTTCGTAGTGAAACTCTACTATATTGGGGGTGTGCTGCCCCCAGGATGCAGGCTCGTTCATATCTGTCCAAAAACCATCCACTCCTAGTTCGGTGTAAAAGGCCATTTTTTCTGCCCACCAGGCCCTGGCCTCAGGATGGGTGAAATCAGGGAACGCACACCATCCCGGCCACACATGCCCCTCATATTCGGTGCCATCAGGATACTGTAAAAAGAGCCCTTTTTGGCTGCCTTCGTCATAGGGGAGATACCCTTTTTCGGTTTTGATGCCGGGGTCCATGATCACCACCACTTTAAACCCATTTTCTTTTAGGTGCTTGATCAGGGTAGCAGGGTCTGGGAAGTTGCGTCCATCAAAGGTGAACACCTTATATGCCTCCATGTGATGGATATCCAGGTAAATCACATCTGCGGGAATGTCCTTGTCTCTGAAAGTCTGCGCCAATCTTTTCACCTCCTTGTCCGGGAAATAGGAGTAGCGGCACTGTTGATAGCCTAGCGCCCATTTTGGGGGCATGGCCATTTTGCCTGTAAGGCGGGTGTATGCTGAAATGACCTCTGCTACCGTTTCCGCATGGATGAAATAATAATCCAGATCTCCATCATCTGCGCTGAAATAACTATACCGGTTATTACTCGCACCAAAATTGAACACGGTCTTATAGGTATTGTCAAAGAAGATCCCATATATCCTGCCATGGTGCAGACCTATGAAAAAGGGAATGGACATGTACAAAGGGTCTGCTTCAAGGCCATAGCCAAAATGATCGGT